>JAUXHZ010000175.1 GCA_030621255.1 Candidatus Latescibacterota bacterium | reverse complement strand
TCTGCCAGGGAGAAAGATGTAAAATCAGATTAAAGATCTATCCGGTTATTGACAAACTGTTTACCGGACTTGTCACTTCCGGGCAACTTTTAGTTCGTTTAAACCGTATGTAAGTATATAACGCTTGCATCTACACAGCGTCTGTCTGTTGAGGGCCGGGACTGATGAACTAAACTCTCAGCCCAATCGTCAACCTGCAGATTAGAACAGTAATTGGCCTCGAACCCAAAGAAGGGAGGATACAAATGAAAAGAGGAATAACTATTATCATCTCCGTTATCATTCTCCTGCTCTCATGGAACTATTCCATCGCGGGCGGACAGGAAGAGATCCATAAGAGATTCGACGGAAAAAAATCGGTCGAACTCCAAACGGTTAGCGGAGACTGCACTATCAGAACCCACAATTCGGATAAAATAATTGTGGATATTGTCTACGACGAAAAGCTTCACAATACCGTAGAATTTAAATTCCGGGAAACCTCTAAAAAATTGATTATCGAAGAAGACTGGAGTAAAATTTCACGAGGCGGAGGTGATATATTCTGGACTCTTACCGTACCCAAAGAGACAGAAATTGAGTTCTCAGCCGCTTCCGGTGTTCTGAACGTTTCAGGCCTTTCCAAAGGGCTCGAATCGAGCACAGCTTCAGGTGATATCGAAATTGAAGATGTAAACGGAGAGATTGACATTTCAGCCGCGAGCGGTGATATCACAATAGTTAATTGCAGTGGAGAAATAGAAATTTCCACTGCCAGCGGTGATATCTATATTGAAAATTCCAAAGGGGATATTGAATTATCCACTGCGAGCGGAGATATCAAGGCTGTTAATATTGATGATGATGAGATCGAATTCAGTACGGCTTCAGGCAAAATCGAAATCTCGAATTCCAGGGGATCATTTGATCTCAGCTGCGCCAGCGGTGAAATAAATGCCGGTAGTATCACAATTGAAGGGCCGAGCAGTTTCTCGACTGCATCAGGAGATGTAGAAGTCATACTGGCGGAAACAAGCGAGTATGACCTGAAACTCTCAGCCGCTTCGGGGGATATACTTCTGGACTATAACGGCGCCTCCATTAAAGGATACTTTGAATTTGAAGCGAAAAAGCGCCGTGGCAAAATAACGTGCCCCTTCGATTTTGACCTTGAAGAAGAATTCGAAAAATACGGCCATACTTATCTACGGAAGTCTTTGAGCATAAAAGGGAAAACACCGGAAATCTATTTGAACACGGCTTCCGGAAAAGTTGAGTTGAAAAAATAACAGCAACAAGCTTGGCAACAAACCTTAACTTGAATTTTTATAATTTACAGCGTTGTTAAAAGAGGATTTAAAATGGGGACTCCTATAAAGGTGTCCCCATTTCACAATTCTGCATCTATCTAAGAATTACCACCCTCACGGAGAGAGCCTGTTTATCAGCCTCGGAAATGCTATTGTCTCTCTGACATGCTGTATCCCGCATATATAGGCAAGCAGACGCTCCACGCCGAGACCGAAGCCTGAATGAGGAAAGGACCCATATCTTCTAAGGTCGAGGTACCATTCAAACTCCTTGCGGGGAAGATCCTCTTCCTCAATCTTCTTTTCAAGGTATTCCAGGCTGGAAACCCTTTCGCCGCCGCCAATAATCTCGCCATAACCCTCGGGGGCAAGAAGATCCACAGAGAGACTGAGAGCGGCGTCATTTGGATCAGGTTCCATATAAAAGGCCTTGATCGCGGCGGGGAACCTGTGTACGAAGAACGGCCTGTCAAATTCCTCGCTAAGAATGGTTTCATCGTTGCCGCCGAAGTCCCCTCCAAATTCAAAATCGACACCCTTCTCCTTTAATTTAATCACCGCGTCGGTATAGGAGATTCTTGGAAAAGGTGATTTAACCCGTTCCAGCATTCCGATATCCCTCTCGAGAACATCCTCCAGCAGATCCCTGTATGTCTCAACCGTTTTTTCAATCACTTCTATAACAAAATTTTCCGCAAGCTGCATTATATCATCAAGATGCGCGAATGCGACCTCCGGCTCGACCATCCAGAATTCTGTCAGGTGCCGGCGGGTTTTCGATTTTTCAGCCCTGAAAGTGGGGCCAAAGCAATAGACCTTTCTGAAAGCTGCCGCTGTTGCCTCGTTGTAAAGCTGGCCGCTCTGAGTAAGATACGCTCTGTCGCCAAAGTAGTCGGTTCCGAAAAGTGTTGTCGTACCCTCACAGGCATTCGGCGTAAAGATGGGAGTATCACAACATATAAACCCCCTGTTATCATAGAATTCCCTTATGTACCGCATAACTCCCGCTCTGATCTTAAGAATCGCGTTCTGCCGGGAACTGCGGAGCCAGAGATGTCTGTTATCCATAAGAAAGGGCATTCCATGTGATTTAGGTGTAATAGGATAACCATCCGCGATCTGAATCACTTTTAAATCAGTAACACCAAGTTCGTATCCCCCGGGAGCCCTCTTGTCCTCTTTAACTATACCGGTTACCTCAAAAGATGATTCCTGGGTGAGAGAAGACGCGGATTCGAATATTTCCCCGCCCACCGATGACTTCTCAATGACACACTGAATATTCCCGGTCCCATCCCGTAGAAGAACAAAAATTATTTTTCCGCTGGAACGTATATTATACACCCAGCCCTTTAACAACACACTCTGATCGACAAAATCACCTATCCTGGAAACTTCGGCTGGTTGCATTTTTTCCCTCCACTTCGTGGTAAAACTTTTTTATGCCGCACTTACCGGCTACTGAGATGTGAGCTGAAGTTTATCAGCTCCAATCGTCAAAACGTAAAACCGCACGCAGATCAACCCCTGCATTATTCTATTTACCATTTCAATTTGAAGATGTAAACAGTGAAATGACAATAAGCACTAATTAACCGCGATCCTGCCTCCCACGGCATGATTATTGCCGAAAACATCAAGAGATAACGCATATTAGCCGATATTTACTATAGATACGGAGAAAAGCAATTGAAAAAGACAGCTCCACAGAGAGGTGTTGTAAAACCCGGGTTCATTATAACATTGTGTCTTGGATTATCTATTGCATTCTGCACACCCGCCAGAGGCAATTCAATTGACGAGATAACAAACACTAAGGTAAAAAGTTATGCAAACAAAAATCTTAGTCTTGGTGCACCTGCGCTGAATATCAGTTCCAGACTTATCTACCGCGACGCGATTGAAACATTAAAAAACGGAAACTGGGAAGAAGGGAAAAACAAACTTCTCCTGGCGCGGAACCTCTCGAGTGACTACGCGGCCCCTTCATACACATTGGCCCGTATCGAATTAATGCGCGCCCAACCCGATTTTATTATCTATTTTCTTGAAGGGATTAATAGACAAGCTTTCTCCTTTTATAAAAGAAACCTGCTGCTGATAAATATTGAAATCATGCTTATTATCGCGACCGGCTTAACCCTGTTTATTTATCTTGTTCTTCTGCTGATTAAATACAGTTCAAAGCTCAACCACAAACCAGCGGAAATTTATTCCAGGAAAAATGCTTTGCCGCCAGCGAAATATATCGGCTTAGTAATCCTGGCGGGACTGGCTTTGATGCGTTTGGGACTTGCTATTTACGCTTTTCTCCTTATCATTATTGTCTGGAGTTTCACTTCAAAAAAAGAAAAGGCACTCTTAGTGACCCTTGTCCTTCTTCTCTCCTTTTCTTCCTTTTTTATCGGAAAAACAAATAATCATGTTCCCGGTATTGACGAATACAGCGTAACGAGACGCCTCTCTCTGATTAACGAAAAAGGAGCCGACAAAGAAACTATAGGCTTAATAGAAGA
>JAUXHZ010000199.1 GCA_030621255.1 Candidatus Latescibacterota bacterium | reverse complement strand
CCGCAATCGCGGATATTTTCAGCTCGATAGCCGTAGCTGAGAAACAGCACGAGAAACGCTTCCTGGATTTTCTTGAGAATATTAAAAAGGGTACACTATTCAAAAAAGAAGAAACCGTTAAATGGCGATGCGGCAACTGCGGATATATCCATGAGGGGACAGAAGCGCCCGATGTGTGCTCCGCCTGCGCACATCCTCGTGCCTATTTTGAAGTTCTTGGTGAAAACTGGTAGGCTGTGTAAGGGAGCAGGAAAAGTAAATTATAGTGTTAAATGATCGTCGGGGTTTGGATTGTATATCCCTAATGCCGATGTCGCGGCATATTTTCCGGAGAGGGGTTATGATAGCTCAGAACTGGATTTGCGGTGAATGCGGGTTTGCAGCGGTTGATCTGTTTCCGCCGGAGCGCTGTCCCAAATGCGGCAGCGGCAGGAAGAATTTTAAAAGTAAAGATAAATACTCTTTTCCCGAGGACAAAATTGATGATATAGTCCGTATCTGTGAGAAAATAAGTTACGGATTATATCTTGTAAGTTCTCTGGATGGTGACAAGATCAATGGGCAGATATGTAATACACTTTTTCAAATTACCAGTACACCTCCCTGTTTTGCTATCGGGATAAATCATAGAAACCTGACGCATGAATATATCGTAAAAAGCGGGGTTTTTGCGGCAACTATTCTGGGGGAAAATGATCAGAGGATTGTCCGGAGATTCGGTTACAGATCCGGAAGGGATTTTGACAAGTTCAAGGGTATCCCCTTTATTACAGGGGATACAGGCTGTCCTGTATTAAATAATGCTGTCGGCTATATTGAATGTTCTATTATGAAAGACAAAACTGTTGATGTTGGAACTCACACTATATTTATCGGGAATATTGTGGGAGCAAAATTATTAAACAATATAGAACCAATGACATATGCGTATTATTCTAAGGTTAAAAACACTTAATATTCTTGAAACGCGACGGAGAAATAATGAGCCGGAGTGAAATAGAGCAAGTATTGAAAGTGCTTTCGGGAGCTATCAAAAGGGAAACGACGGCTTTTAACTATTATTACCGGGGAAGCGAAAATCTTTCACTTCCTCAGGGTGTAAGGGGCCTTCTCTCGAGGCTTGCGGAGGAAGAACGTACGCACAGGCACCTCCTTATAAATGAATATCAGGCTGTAGAAAGAGGTTGGGGCGACTCGGAGCGGCCGGACAGCGGCCTTTCATATGCCATCCCCGAAAAACTTTCTTTTATTTCCCTTAACATTTCTAATGATCTTGAAAGTGCCGCCGTGTCGCTGCCCTCTGTGTTTGTCGGGGGGGATAATATTCTATCTACGGTAATCAAGGAACATGACTCTGAAGATAGGGGCACTTTCCTGCTTCTTTATGATGTAATGGGCCATAGCATAGAGACAACACAGATCAATGCTCTGGCTGCCAAGATTATGGGTGAATATATTGAAAATTCCTGTTCAGCGAAGATGGAAATGGAGTTGTTAAGCCCCGGTAAGGTCGTTAGGCTTTTAAACAGCGAGATAAATGAAATATTTGAAGGGCAGGGGGTTTTCCTTACACTGATGTGCGTGCTTTTTAATTCTGATACTGGAATATTAAAATATACACTGGCGGGGCATGAACCGCCCATTCTTATACGGGATCGTGGAAAAGCAGTTTCACTTCTTAACACTCAGCTGATCGTCGGAATAGATTCCGATTATTATTACAGGGAGAATATGATTCCTTTTGAGAAAGGAGACAAGCTTTGCATTTTTTCAGACGGGATTGTTGAAGCAAGAAACGCCGATGGTGAATTTTTCGGGCGAAAAAGAATAGCCAAAATAGTTGAAAACAATTGGAATGAATCGCCCAGAAAAATAATTAAAAAAGCACTCGTTAAGTTGAAGGAATTTATCGGTACCATTCCTTTAAGTGATGAAATAACAATTGTTATTATTGCTTTAAAAGAAGAGTAGAGTGTAGAGCGCGGGATTTTCATCATTATGAGTTAAAGCAGCATTCATGAAAGATCAGGTTATTTTTGGTTTTAGCTTGGAGGAGAATGAAATGGAAAAATGGAAGTGTTTGGTTTGTGGTTATGTATATGATCCTGAAAAGGGCGATTCTGATGGTGGAATAAAACCAGGAACCTCCTTTGAAAATCTGCCCGATGATTGGGTTTGTCCCGATTGCGGAGTGGGTAAAGATGAATTTGAAAAGATGTAAATTCGCGAGCGTTTTCCCCTGTGGTTGGATGTTTAAAAAATGGGAGATTTGTAAGTATGTTAAGCGAGAAAATGACTAAAGCCTTGAATGAACAGATAAATAAGGAGATGTACTCAGCTTATCTTTATCTTTCGATGTCATCATATTCGGATTATAAAGGATTAAAAGGGTTTGCCAATTGGTACTTTGTACAGCAACAAGAGGAAATGGATCATGCGATGCGGATCTATAATTACGTTCAGGAACAAAACGCGCGGGTAGAGTTAAAAGTGATAGATCAACCGCCCGCGGATTTTGGAACCCCTCTGGAAATAGTTCAAAAAACCCTTGAACACGAACAATTCGTAACTGAACTTGTGAATAACCTTATGAATCTGGCAATAGAAGAAAAAGATCACGCTTCAAAGATTTTTCTGCAGTGGTTTATTTCCGAACAGATTGAGGAAGAAGCAAGTGTAAATGCGATTCTCGACAAACTTAAACTTGCCGGAGAAAAAGGGAACGGGCTGTTTATGATCGACAAAGAACTGATGGCGAGGGTTTTTGTGCCATCGGCCCAGACAGAATAAGAGGGGATATTGATTTTAAGATAATTTGCCGGAATCAGTGTTTTTTGCGGTGATACTCGCGGAGTATTTATCTTGGCAAAAATGACGAAGATAGAGTTAAAAAACAGACTCGAACGATTATATATAAAATACAATCGGTGCGAGTATATTGATCCCGATCCCCTTGTATTCCTGTATGATTATGATGATATGCTTGACCGCGAAGCGGCGGGGATGGTTGCTTCTTCACTCGCATTCGGTAATGTAAAACAGATAATGAGAAGTGTAGGAAGTGTGCTTGAGGTTATGGGCAGCTCACCGTACCGGTTTCTCAAAAGGTCGACCCCGTTAAGGATCAAAAATGCTTTCAGCGGGTTCAGGCACAGGTGGATTGACGGTGAGGAATTATCTTCGATGCTTATCGGCATGAAAGAAACAATAAACAAATACGGGGCGCTTGAAGAAGCCTTTGCTGCGGGATTTGATAAATCGGATCATGATATTTTAACCGCCATTGAGCGTTTTGTTGATGAAATTCTCAACGCTGCCGGCGTTCCCTGCAGCCGACTTCTATCTTCTCCGCGAAAAAAGAGCGCCTGTAAACGCCTTAATTTATTCCTCCGGTGGATGGTCCGCAGCGATGAAGTAGACCCCGGGGGTTGGAATTGCTTTCCAGCTTCAAGGCTTCTTGTTCCCCTGGACACGCATATGTACCGTATTGGAATTGTGCTGGGGCTGACAGAGCGGAAGCAGAAGGGTATC
>JAUXHZ010000328.1 GCA_030621255.1 Candidatus Latescibacterota bacterium | reverse complement strand
ATGTTGCCCAGGAGCTTTCAATGGCCGCCTGAGCAAGAACAATACTAACAGGATGGGGCTTTAACGCCAGCAACAATTCTTTTTCTGTTTCAGCTTTAAACACTTTTTTTAATCTTTCGATTTCATTTTGCTGTTCCCCTATTTCGATAATCTCTGAAACTCTTCTATATTGTTCTTCCTGTTGTGAAAAAACATGTTTTGCGGCGGGCACTAATAAATATTTAAACCGCTCTTTTTTTTCAAGCAATGTCATTTTCCGGGGAACAATCGATACTGAGTATTTCGGTTTGATATCGACAGGTTGTTTGTCATGGTTTTTCTCTTTTTCTTTTCTGAATGGTTTGAATGTTATGATAAAGCCCAGCACTAAGATCATCAGTGCAAATGAGCTTGAAACTAACCAAGATCTTTTTTTCATTTCACTTCCCGGTAAAAATTCTCATTTAACAACAAGTCTATTTAAATGCTGTTGTTATAATTACTCAATTTCATGTTGCTGACATTAAAGATGTAATAACACCGCAAGCAATATGTAGCAAGGATATTTTAATTAAGGATTTTAAAAATATCCAGCATTCTTCAATTTGTATTTTATATTTTGTTATGTGAAATAGTGTTTTGATTTAATTAATATAACGATAAATAATGGAAATAATGGTACTGTTTAGTTTGTGGATTTTAATCATTATAATATCAGTATAGTACTGAAACTGATAATCCAAATGAAGGGAAGATTGGCGATTAAAAATACTTTGGAAATATTTGCTGCCAAGATGTACGCGGGATTATGCTTGTGTCTTCTGGTAGCTGTTCTGATTTTGTTTCTGCCGGTTTCTTGTAGTGATGAATCGAGTCCTATCTTACCTAACGGAGTGGACAGTGATTGTATCAACTATAAGGATTATCTGCACATTGCTGGATCCTGCGATACACCGGGCCAGGCATTTGATGTGGCTTTATCTGGAGACTATGCTTATTTAGCGGGGGGGATTTCCGGCCTTCAAGTGATAGATATAAGCATACCAACATCGCCAAGGATGATGGGAGGTATTAATACTCCAGGTGAGGCACGTAGCTTGAAGATATCAGGAGATTATGTGTATATAGCAGACCATGGTTCCGGCCTTTGGATAGTGATGCGCCAATGTCAGCCTTGAAATATTTGATTAATCTATTATCTTTCGTGCGCCTAACTCAAAAGAATAAACAACCCCTTTCTTGACTCAGAATTAAGAGGGGTTTATACTTAAAGCTGTTTTTATAAGGAGGCGACTCGATTGACTGAATATCAGAGAGCAATGAATGGAGAGATAACCCCGGCGATAAAAGAGGTGGCGGAAAAGGAAGGGATAGAAGCGGAGAAACTGCGGGGGCTTGTGGCGGAAGGAAGGGTGATTCTTACAGGTACCCTCCGTGAGCACTGTGGTGTTATTGGGATAGGCGAGGGGCTCAAAACAAAGGTAAACGCGAATATTGGGACTAGTCCCGATCATGATGATGTAACTATTGAACTTGAAAAATTAAGGGTGGTAATAGAGGCCGGTTCTGATGCAGTGATGGATCTTTCGACCGGCGGCGATATTGATTCGGTAAGAAAGAAGATCCTGAAGGAAAGCACAGTCCCGGTGGGAACGGTTCCGGTATATCAGGTTGCTGTTGAGGCCGCGAAACGTGGTGAGGGAATAACCGACTGCACGGTTGATCATTTCTTCGACGTGATTGAGCGGCAGGCACGCGACGGCGTTGATTTTATGACAGTACATTGCGGGCTTGTAGCAAGAATCTCCCGCGAGGTAGCTAAATCCAGATTAGCAGGTGTTGTAAGCCGCGGTGGAAGTATGCTTATGCAGTGGATGGCCAGAAATGGAAAGGAGAATCCCTACTTCGAATATTTCGACAGACTTCTTGATATATTGGAAGAACACGATGTGTCGCTGAGTCTAGGAGACGGGCTGAGGCCGGGCGCCGTGGCGGATTCTACGGACAGAGCCCAGATCGGTGAATTGCTCGTTATCGGAGGTTTGGTGGAGAG
>JAUXHZ010000055.1 GCA_030621255.1 Candidatus Latescibacterota bacterium | reverse complement strand
TATAATCTGAAACAGGCTGTAGTTTCAACCAGCAATCATTACACAACACCTTTCCGGGCAATGATATCCCCCCCGGTATAATAAAAGAGAATCGATTTTGAAAAAATATAACAGTCCATTCCGGCCATCCTTCGCGGATTGAGACCGGAAGAACCCCATCCGGCTCATAGAGCGGGATATGACAAACCAGACATTCGTTAGTAAAAAAAGAAGAAATGACAAATGAAAGAAAACCCCTTAAAACCCCCAAGACTCTACCCATCACACTGCCACGCCTTTCCCGAAGATTAAAATTTTAGAATTTCTTTACTCTTTTATCATTAAAATTGACCGCAAAAACAAAAATCGCTCCGCCGACAATAAGCCCCATGCTTATCAATTGATTAAATGTAAACACTCCAACCATAGCAGAGTCTTCATAATAGCGGAAATAATCGACAACAAATCTCGCGATACCATAAAAAATAAACATGAAACCAAAAACAGACCCTTCTGCAACCCTTATCCTTTCAACCAATATAAGCAGAATAAATATTATCACCCCATAAGCGGAAGAATATAGCTGTGTTGGATGAATATGTATACCTGGATATTGATACCCGGCCGGCGAATTATGTGGAAAAACAACACCCGCCCAACTGGTTGTTGGACGGCCAAAACAACAGCCGCTTAGAAAACAACCGATCCTTGTAAAGAATATTCCGATGCCTATCGAGGGAGCTATAACATCAGCCACCTTTAAGAAAGAAATACTTTTTACCCTGAGATAAATTACGGCGCCGGCCACAGCCAATATTAATCCTCCATAATATACCGCACCGCCTTCCCATAGAGCAATCATATCAATAATACCGTTATAACTTTCCAGATGGGTAAGTACATACAACCCCCGAGACCCCACTATAGCCCCAATTATCAAAATTATGCTCAGGTCATATATTAAGTGGGGCGCAACATCCCTTTTCCGGGATCTTGCGGCAGCAAACAGTATACCGGCAAAAAAACTCAACGCGAGCATAAATCCATATGAATAAATTTTCACTATTCCAATTTCAATTAATATCGGATGCATCCCTTTCTCCTCCTCATTCTCCGCTTACACTTAAACCACCCACAAGAACTGATGGTGATCCCAATGATCCCATAAATACCAGATCGTTAGCAATATGTTTAATTCCGGAAAGAGTATCTAGAATATTTCCACTGACCGTCATCTCACATACAGGACAGTGAACAGTTCCCGATTTAATGTAATAACCGTTAACGCCCACGGAAAAATCTCCCGAAATTGAATCCGCCGTATGCATTCCCATAATATCCTGAACATACAGCCCTTCCGATAATTCCGACAGAATATCATCGGGGGTTTTATCCCCGGGTTCAATATAGAGATTGGCAGCTCCGGGTCTGGGAACACTCTTAAACGAAGAACGAAAGGCGTTTCCAGCAGGGTGAATATTCATTTTTCTCGATGTCATAACTGTATGCAAATACCCCTTTAATACCCCTGATTTTATTAGCTCGTACCTTCTCCGGGACACACCCTCATCATCGAACAGCGAATTGAAACACCCGCCTTTTAGATCCGGATCATCAACAAGAGAAAGAAACTCCGGGGCAATAGTTTTATTCAACTTCCCGGAAAGGCAGGACATACCCTTAAGAACCATCTCTGCTGAAAGGGTCTCTTCGAGAAATCCAAGCATATCAATAAACGCCATTTGGTCAAAGATAACCGGATACCTGCCTCCTGGTATCTTCCTGCTCCCAAGAAGATTGACAGATCTCCCGGCAGCTTTTTTGCCAACCGAGACAAAGTCAATGTCACCGGGACGGACAGCCTGTCCCCAGTACCAACCGCTTCGCAGTTCACCGGACAGCTCTGAGATCGCTGATATGAATGTTGAACAACTACCTCTTTTCTCTTCCCTTATAAATCCACGGCTGCTTCCGATCGTTATTATACTGTTGCTTTCCGAATAGCCCGTCCCCTCCGTATTTACGACCGAACTGCTGTAATCAAACACCGATTCTTCCATTTGTCTTATATCTTCAATTCTTTTATCTATAGAATCCCGGGGGAAATCAGTCTGACTTAAATTTTCATCACTATCTGAAATCTGTTTTTCAGCCAGAATATCTTCGCCAAGAGGAGTGCTGTTTTTTGCTATAACTGAAGCTTCCTCAAACATCCTGTCAAGAGAGGTAAATGAAAGATCACTTGTAAACGCGTATCCGACACTCTGTTCTTTCACCAGACGAATCCCTATCCCTCTCTCTCTGTATTTCTCGACCGATTCGGCATTCCCCCTGTGCATTTCAATTTCAATGCCGGCCGAATCTTCTCCATAGACATCGCAGCCCACACCTTTAGCGGAGGCAATATCCAAAATGTAATTCACAAGTTTCCTCAAAATACTCCTCTTAATACTCGTAAAACCGCATTCCAAAATTCAATACAACTCCGATCAAAAAACAACTGGTCAACATTGAACTTCCTCCATAGCTTATCAGGGGAAGGGGCAGGCCTGTAACAGGAGCAAGCCCTATTGTCATCCCTATATTTATCACACAATGAAAAATAAAGTAAGCAGAAATTCCTGCCGCGGCCAGGGATGCAAATCTACTTTTAGTCCTGACGGCAACAGACAAAACACGATAAATAAGAAGTCCGAAAAAGGCGATTATAACTACACTCCCAATAAAACCCATTTCCTCCGAAAGCACGGAAAAAACAAAATCAGAATGTCTCTCAGGCAAGAATTCAAGCATCTTCTGTGTTCCACTTAAAAAGCCCTTCCCCACAATTCCTCCCGATCCAATTGCCATTTTGGATTGATAAACCTGCCACCCCATACCGAGTATGTCCGACTCCGGACGAAGAAAAGCAAGTATCCTCTTCTGCTGATATACCTGGAGCCGCCCCATAACACCTGGAACTATCAGCATTACAATGAGGTTTACGCCTACAAGCATAATGCTCTGAAATATTCTGTGGCGCCTCCGATAAACAATTACAAGCATCATCACGAAGAAAACCAGAAGAGGGAAGGGATAAGCGCCGCTGCTTATTGAATAATCACTGTAAACGGTCAGGAGGGCGCTTACTACAGGGGTAATAAATAGAAGCATTATACCCTCATCCAAACCTCTCCAATACAAAACTGAAAGCAGCAACGCCGGAAAGACAAGCGCGGTTCCAAGATCGGGCTGTTTAATTATAAGAAGAAATGGAGCCGCGATTATCGCTGTTGTAACTGCAATAACTCGCAAGTGATTTGGGTCTTTTCCCTTAGAGGAAAGAACCTTGGCGAGCAGGAAGATCGTCCCGATCTTCATAAGCTCACTAGGCTGCAGCCTCATTCCGCCAATCGAAATCCAGCGGCTTGATCCCCTTGATGGATCAAGAAGTAAAACAAACAGCAACAGTGCCAGCCCGGAAAAATAAAAAAAATATGATGTCATTTCATAGTACCTGAAGGGTAGAAGCGCGGCTAATATCAAAACAGCAAAACCAAGCAGCGACCATACAGCTTGTCTCTGAAAGAAATTTGATTCATTGGAAACGAAGTTTTCCCGCAGATCTTCCGGAATATGCCCGATTGAATAGAGATTCAACAAACCTATACCTATCAGTACAATCGTAGTAATCACCAATACCCAATCAATATTTTCAACAAGTTTACTATCCAAACCATCCCCCTGTTTACTTTATTCCATACAGTCAATCGTTAATATCCAACCGCTTACACATATCCGGCGCCTGCGAATGGACAATAACTTCCCCTCTATTATAAACTCACCCGGATTCATCGGCCTTCTCACTATTACTTAACGAATGAAAAAAGAATATCATGATTTCCCTGGCGAGAGGGCCAGCTTCAACCCCCCCATGTCCGGCATTTTCAAGAACTACCGCTATAGTCAAACGAGGAGAACGAATGGGGGCGTACGCGACAAACAGGGCATGGTCTTCGCCATGAGAATTCTGCGCAGTGCCCGTTTTGCCGGCTGATTTAATCCCGGGGACACGTGAAAATCTGCCGGTACCTTCAGGATCCGAAACCACTCTCTCCATCGCGTCTCTTACAATATTTAAATTTTTTAAATTAATCCCGCCCACCTGAAGAGCCCTTTGATCACCCCGATAAACGATTCTACCATTCCGGCCTGCAATTTTTTTAACAAAATGAGGAAATATCTTTTTTCCCCCATTTGCCATTATCGCAGTCATCATACAGAGCTGAACCGGTGTAGCGAGAACATCTCCTTGTCCAATAGAACAATTCAAAAAATGGCCCTTGGTCCATTTTCCTTTTCCAAAACGTTCGTTAAAATATTCTCTGCTCGGTATCAGCCCCCTTGCCTCTCCCGACAAATCAACACCGGTTTTCTCGCCAAGGCCGAACAGCTTCGCGGCACTGGCGATTTCATCAATCGGCAGGGCTTCTCCAATCTGGTAATAATAAGTGTCGCATGACTTGATAATAGCTTCGGCGAAATTTAATCTGCCGTGCCCATCACTTTTCCAACACTTAAAATATCTGTTTCCGAATTGATAACCGCCATTACATGGCTCGAACCTTATCTTTCCAAAAACAGCCTCGCTGCCAAGAGCAGCGTACCCTACTATTGATTTATAAACAGACGCCGGCGGATACACAGCTTGAACAAAACGATTAAAAAGAGGTTTATCCGGGTCACTGTTGAGCTGCCTCCAGCGCTTGTCGGAAACACCAGAGGAAAAAAGATTAGGATCAAATACCGGGTAGCTTGCCGCCGCCAGAATCTCACCATTATTGGGATCGATCACAACAATGCTTCCCTTTCTGCCTTCCAGCAGTTCCTCTACTTTCTTCTGCAGATTAACGTCGATCGTAAGATAGATATCATAGCCCGGCACCGGCAGGCGAGGCTCAATATTTTCCCAGTCTCCTGAATGCCTGTCATATTCACCCACACGCGTACCTCCGGCGCTCTTCTCCACTATCCTGATTCCATCTGTCCCCCTCAGAAAATCATCATAAACCTTTTCGATACCCATTCTTCCTATGACATCACCGGGAGAAATTCCTTGCGATTTATTCACTTCCCGATCTGTTACTTCACCGATATGTCCAAGGATATGCGCCGCAAGCTTCCCTTGAGGATATTGACGATGATGCTTCATGGCAAGATTAAAGAAAGGAAAAAGCTCTCTGTTTTCCATCAGAATAGAGATCTGTCCTTTGTCGGCATCTTTGATAAAAGTCATCTCTCTGCCGTCGGAATATTTTTCTTTCCAAGCTGAAAATTGTTTTGTAAACAGTTCCTCATCTATCCCAAACCATCTACAGCCCAGTTTCAATTCAGCGCTGTTTTCAGCAACTCTATTGGGAGAAATGCTGATCTGGTAAAGCGGTATATCAACAACAAGTTTTTCTCCATTCGCGTCCCTGATAAATCCGCGGGGAGCAATAATACGCTCCCGGTGAATCCTGTTCGACATGGCAAGCCTGCTGTAATAATTGTTCCTGATTACCTGCAGATAGAAAAGCCTAAAACAGAAAATCATAAATATTCCCACAACAAAAAAATATACGACTCTTCTCCGGTACTCCATAAGTGATCCAGCCTGGAAATTAATACCCGCCACCGGGGTGCACCACCCTTCCGCTTACAAGTTCCATCAACTTCCATATGAAAATCGCTATAAAGGCCGTATACAACGCCGAAAGGAAAGAATATCTAAAGAAAAATGAAATGACCCGAATAGGGGAAAAGTCTTCTGTTATATTAAGAACAATGATCGATTTAGCCAGATACGCAATAAAGAAAAGCGATATTCTAAATATTATAGTGTCAGGCAAATAATCTCTTCCCAGGCGAGAGACAGCATAAGCTATAATTGAATTCGCAAGAGCATTCATCCCCAGAAAAGAGGCATTCCCTAAATCCTGAAAAAATCCCAGGAGAAAACCCACAACCACGGCTGTGACAGGGCCTTTATCGAGAACAAGCAACAAAACTATAACGAACAGCAGATCCGGAGAACTCCCGCCCGGCCATGCTCCATTTACGACAGTTACCTGCAGGATAAACGCGACAATCGAAACAAAAAATATCCGCACTATATAAAATACTGTTTCTTTCATTCAGCATCACTCTTTAATTCTTCCAGTTCCCTCATAATTTCCCTGTAATCCCATTCCTCCCCACTCATTATTACAAATAGTTCCTCAAGTTTTCCAAGATCCACCATACTGACAACTCTGACACTCTTGGATATCCGCCCCTCCATCTTTTTTGCCCGGCACACAACGCCCACCTGGAACCCGCGCGGAAAAACCTTTCCGAGCCCGCTTGTTACAAGCGTGTCACCAACCATTACATCCTCTTCACTTCCAACATAATCAAGGGTAAAAAGATTGTTCCTATCCCACTTCAGAATTCCAACAACCCGGCTTCTCCCGTCGCGGCAGCTTACCGGAAGAGATTTATTGCTAATTAAAAGAACCCTGGCTGAAGAAGGAAAAACCTGTGTAACCCTCCCCGCGATCCCGCGGTATCCCGAAACAGGCATTCCCCGGACAACACCATCTCCACTTCCTCTGTCAATCGTCACGGAGTGATAAAACCTGTTAGAGGACATTGAAATTATTTCGCAGGGAAGAAATCTGTAATCTGAATCCATACGAAAATTCAACAATTTTCTCATTCTCTTTTTTTCACTCTCGAACTGGAGGAGTTTTCCGCGTTCATAGTACAAAG
>JAUXHZ010000284.1 GCA_030621255.1 Candidatus Latescibacterota bacterium | reverse complement strand
TGCTCAGGCTCTTTAAAACTCTCCGGATGTGAATCATAATATTCTCTTAGTTGTTCTTCCGATGGAGATTCAACCCCTTCAGTTTTTTTCTCAATAAGATTTTCAATTTTAATCTGCTTGATGAGTTTGCCTCTGAATAGTGCTTCATCCATACCGAGATCCTTCAACCTTTCCAGAAACTGCTCGTGCGACTGGTATCCTTCCTTTATTTGAGTTATCCTTTCCTCAAGGTTTTCCTCAGAAACGATTATTTCTTCCCTCTCGGCGGCCATACCCAAAAGATTGTAATTAATAAGATTAGCAAGAGCCTCTTTCCTGAAAGACCCTCCCATCTGAATCTGATTCGTTTTCCCCTCTTCAATTTTCTTTAAAAGGTCACTTTCGGTAATATTGACACCATTTACTATTGCGACTATCTTAGAAGAATCTATAGCTCCTCCTTCTTTCGTATCAACCGACTCAGCACTTTTTTTCTCTCCTGAACAACTATTTAATAAAAACAGAGAGAGTACAACGCCCGCGCAAATTCCAAACATTCTTTTCATATTTTTGTCCTTTCGGAATTTAAACCAATAAGTATTATATCCCACCCGGAAAATAATTGTAAAAATATTTTCTGGAGAAATCTAACCAACAAATTGTATACTACATAAGGTAACATTGACTATATAACTTGTCCAGCAGTTAGTAAACGAAGAGAGAAGATATGTTGCCGCACGACGATTAGAGGTTGAAGAATTATGGACAAATCTGAGCCTGTCGACTATCCCATAGATGGCATACTTGATCTACATACTTTTGAACCATCCGAGATAAATAGCCTGGTGACCGGTTATATTTCCGAATGCCTTAAAAGAGAAATTTATCTGATCAGGATTATTCACGGCAAGGGAAAAGGAATACTAAAAAAAAGGGTCCGCTCTTTATTATCTGATTTAACGTGTGTTCATTCTTTTCGTACTGCATCGGAAGAAGAGGGAGGATGGGGCGCTACAATTGTCCGGCTTAAAGAAGAATAACCAGTTTATCTATCCGGGTATTCCTGCATTCGAAGCGGTTTCTCAAGATTGCTCTCTTTTAATAGCTGCTCATCACTGAAGATCTCAAGTGACCTCCCGTCAGCTACAACTTTCCCTTCAGCCAACACAATCGTTCTGGGGCATAGATCGAGCACCATATCCAGATCATGCGTAGCTATTATCTTCGTATGTTTAAATGTTTTCATCAATTCAATCAATCTTCTTCTCGCCCGTGGATCCAAATCGGAGTTAGGTTCATCCAGAACCAGTATATCCGGCGATACCGCAAGGACTGAAGCTATTGACACTGCTCTCTTCTCTCCCGCAGAAAGACGGGTAGATGGCCTGTTTTTAAGACTAAGCGCCCCAACTTTTGTCAGGGCTTCATCTACTCTGGCTTCAATCTCATCGGCCGGCAATCCCCAATTCAGGGGACCAAAGGCTACATCATCAAAAACAGTCGGCATAAAAAGTTGATCATCCGGATTCTGGAATACCATACCCACCGTCCGCCGGATTTCTTTTAATCTTTCCCGTGTTACGGGAAAATCTCCGATTCGCACCTCTCCACGCTGCGGAACTGCCGAACCATTCAGCTGTTGAAGCAAAGTTGATTTGCCGGCTCCATTAGCCCCGACAACCGCAACTGATTCTCCGTGTGTTATTCTGAAATTAACACCGCGAATCGCCGGCGTACCATCCTGATAGGTAAAATAAAGATCTTTAACTTCAACTATATGATGACTCATTTAACAATCCCCAACAGGAAATTCCCAATTAATCCGGAAAAATTATATCTCCTCATTAAAATAAACAGTGCCGGCCAGAAAACAACAAACAAAGCGTCAAATGTTTTGAATTTTATCCGGCGCTGCAGGATTATTGTGCCATCGAACCCTCGTGCGAGCATGGCACGGTGAATTCTTTCAGCCCTGTCAACGGTTCTCAACAAAAGGTTGCCGACCAGGCTTCCAAATGTCTTTATTCCCATATGCTTATCCGAAAAGGACCTGAGCGCGTGGGCCCTTACCATACGCGACCCCTCATCCAGAAGAACAAAAATATATCGATAAAGAAACAAAAGCTGCATTACAAAGATAGCCGGAACTCCCATCCGCTCAAGGGCCATACAAATCTCATAGAATCCCGTGCTCGCAAGAAGAATAAGGATAGAGCCCGCAGTCAGAAAAAATCTTATTAAAATTGAAACAAAAGAAACCCATCCCGCGGAAATTTCTACTCCCGCCAGAACAAAGATCGTTTCACGGTCAAAGAAAGGATTGAAAATGGCAATTAAAATTACTATCGGAGAAATAATCAAAATCTTTTTTGTTAAATAACCTGCGGGGAGTTCCCCTGAAACCAGCAAAAATATGGGGAAAGCAAAATAGGATATCAACGCGGATATTTCGTATCTACTGAAGGA
>JAUXHZ010000177.1 GCA_030621255.1 Candidatus Latescibacterota bacterium | reverse complement strand
GTAACTGTTTTCGGCAGGAAATCTTTCAGCCGGAATGGAAAATATCATAATGTCGATACTCGTGCTTTGCCTTCAATTCAGACTAAGAATCTTGATACTGCCACAAATTCATTATTTTCAACCCTTGCGGTAATAAAAGGCAATTTTGATATAATACATTACCATGGTATAGGGCCTTCTATTTTTTGCCCCCTGGCACGGATGAGCAGCAAGAAAATCGTTTCAACAATACATGCTCCGGATTAGAGACAGGTAAAATGGGGAAAGTTCGCCAGTTATATGCTCAAAATGGGCGAAAAACAGGCTGTGTTAAAATCTGACGCAGCAATTGCGGTCACAAAAATTATGTCGAAAGAGCTTAACGAAAAATATAGCAGAGAAATTCAATATATATCGAACGGAGCTAATATTTACGACAGAGGGGATTTTCCTCTACAGAACGAGTTTGGACTTGAAAGTGGAGGATATATTCTTGCTGTAGGAAGGTTTATTGTCGAGAAGGGTTTTCATACCTTAATTGAGGCCTTCAGCAAGATTGACACAGAGAAAAAACTTGTTATTGTCGGTGATGAAACAGGACCGGACGAATACACAAAATCGTTGATAAACGAAGCAGGAAATAGAGTTATATTTACTGGGTTTTTGACAGGGACTGAATTGAACAGGCTTTATGCAAACTGTTTTCTATATGTTTTACCTTCTTTGGTCGAAGGATTGCCTATTTCCCTGATTGAGGCTATGAGTTTCGCGAAGCCTGTAATTGTCAGCGATATCCCTGAAAATCTGGAAGTAACAGAAGATATGGGCGTTATTTTCAGAAGGGATGATAGAAGGGATCTAAGGGAAAAATTGGAACAGATGCTGGAACTTGAAGAGGAAGAGAGAGCAGAAATGGGAGGCAGGTGTCTGGCAAAGGTTAAAGAATGTTATAATTGGGAGTTGATTACCAACCAATTAGAAGAACTCTATCTGAAAATAAAGAAATGATTGTAACATTCATATCTATTGCCTATCTTGTGTTTAGCATTTAATCATTGCGATTGGCCTGATTGAACTATTAATATTTGATCTAAGAGTATGAAAGTGAAAAGAAAGAGGAGTGGATGATGACAAAAAATGGAACTATTTTCTGTTTTCTTCTTCTGTCAGGTATTTATATACTTGATTTAGGTTGTGCCGGCAAACAAATAAGCAAGGTGGCCGATTCCGGTGGTGATGTTGGAAAGGATTTTGCTGAGAAGAATGCTGTAACTCTTATGAAAGAAGAGCAGGAACAGATTACAGAGGAAGATGTTTACGATATTGAAACAGAAATGCCGGAAAACAGAGATTTGGAAGATGCGGAGGAGATTGAAGAAAAGATGGACTCTGCTGAGTCTGACTCATTTTATGTTGAGGATATAACTAGAGAAGGCGGAACAAAGAAGGATTATTCGTTAGGTTATAGAGTTCAGATATTTGCGTCCGGCAATCTTGAGAAGGCAAAAGAAATAAAGAAACAAACAGAGCGTGAAATCTCTCTGAAGGTTTATATTGAATTTGACAAAGGGATGTATAAAGTAAGGGTTGGAAATTTCAACTCCAGGGAGGAAGCGGCGGAGACAAGAAGGGCTCTGACCTCACTTTTTCCTGATTGTTGGATTGCTGAAACTACGGTAAGAAACTGACATCGATTTACAAAGGAGCATCATTCTATGCCTGAATTAAGAAAAAGCCCCATTCTTGAAAGATGGGTTATTATTTCTACGGAACGAGGTAAGAGGCCTATTGATTTTAAAGCGACCAGGGAAGAACCGAAAGAAGGATTTTGCCCATTTTGTACCGGTAATGAGGACAAAACCCCGCCTGAAATTCTTGCCTATCGGGATCCTATGACCAAACCGGATTCTCCGGGTTGGAAGGTTAGGGTAGTGCCGAACAAATTCCCGGCTTTGCAGATAGAAGGGGACTTGAACAAGCGTGGTGATGGGATATACGATATGATGCAGGGTATAGGCGCTCATGAAGTGGTCATTGAATCTCCCGACCATAAAGCAAACATCCACTATTTGGACAAGGAACATATGGAGAGCATCTTCTGGGCTGTTCGGGAGAGAATGATTGATTTAAAGAAAGATTCAAGGTTTAGATATATTCTGGTTTTTAAGAACTGGGGCAAGGAAGCCGGAGCGTCACTCGCGCATTCGCATATGCAAATTATTGCTACTCCTATTATTCCCAAGAGGGTTATTGAAGAAATGAATGGAGCGAAGGCGCACTATGACTTGAAGGAACGTTGTATATTCTGTGATATTATCAGTCAGGAATTGAAGGATAAGGAACGTATTGTATATCAAAACGATCATTTTATCGTTCTTTCTCCATTTGCCGCCAGATTTCCTTTTGAGACATGGGTGTTGCCTTTAAAGCATGTTTCAGCTTTCGAAACTACAAAACGCGAGTGGCTCCCTTCGATGATAGATGCAATGAAAACAGTTCTTTTGAAACTGGACAAGGCTTTGTTTAACCCGCCATTTAATTTTATGATGCATACTTCACCCTGTAACGGTGGGGATGTTCCATATTACCACTGGCATATTGAAATAATTCCAAAGCTTACCAAGGTTGCAGGTTTTGAATGGGGAAGTGGTTTCTACATTAATCCAACTTCTCCTGAAGACGCCGCAGAAGAATTGCGGAATACGGATATAACTTTTGATGATTTGCAAAACTTCAAAGAAACTGAAAAGGAGACTATGTGAAACAGAATCAGCTTAAAGTTGTTATTGTATCTCCCGAAATGGTGCCATTTTCCAAAGTTGGCGGACTTGCCGACGTAATCGGGGCATTGCCTGATAAATTAGCAGCCGAGGACTGTAATATCACCATATTTACACCTTTGTACAAAAGCACCGACAGGGAAAAATTTAATATAAAAGATGAGAAAATAGCCAACCTGAATGTGTCAGTCACGGGCAAGAAAAGGGATATTCAGATATTTTCAGCCAAAAAACCGGGGACCGATATCATGGTCTACTTTATCTACAATCCGGAATATTATGATAGAGAGGGTATATATACTCTTCCGGAGACGGGCGAAGCCTTCGAAGATGAAGATGAAAGAACGATATTTTTCAACCGGGCTGTTATCGCAGCTATAAAGAAACTTGATATTTATCCTGATGTTATTCACTGTAACGATTTCCATTCCGGACTTATTCCGTCTCTGATTTCATTGGAAGAATCAGACGATGAGCATTTCAAAAGCACGGGGACTGTTTTCAGCATACACAATCTCGCGTATCAGGGAAATTATGACGCGGATTTTATCAAAAAGGCCGAGCTGGACCCTGATCTTTTTTATTCGATGAGTCCTTTTGAATATTACGGCGGCGTGAATGTTATGAAGGCCGGAATAACATATTCCGGTTTAATCAGTACAGTAAGCCGAGCATACGCTGAAGAGATTACACTGTCGAACCAATATGGCCACGGGTTAGAGGGATTATTGTGGGAAAGAAGGGAAGACATTATCGGTATTTTGAATGGAATTGATACAGAAATATGGAATCCGGAAACAGATGACCTGATTGAGTGTAACTATTCAGCACAAAAGCCCGGCGGCAAGGCAAAAAACCGCGCGGCGCTTCTAAGGGAGTTTAATCTCCCGGAAGACAGAAAGAGCCCCGTTATAGGTGTTGTTTCCAGGTTTGTCGACCAAAAGGGATTTGACATTCTCGCTGAAGCGATGGATGAAATTATGGAACTGGATCTTAAATTGATTATACTTGGCACGGGACAGGAAAA
>JAUXHZ010000010.1 GCA_030621255.1 Candidatus Latescibacterota bacterium | reverse complement strand
TATATTCCCGTCAACATCTGTTACTGTTCCAACTTTTGTAGTTGTAAATTCATTTGTATCTCCATAGCCGGTTCCCGCGCTATTTGTGGCATAGGCTCTTACATAATAGTCGGTCTCAGCTATTAAGCCTGTTATTTCACTCGTAAAACTACCTATCCCTGTACCATCGCTTGTTATACTGTCCGATACTGAAGGTGTTTCTGTTATACTCCAGCATACCCCGCGGGCTGTAACAGCTGCTCCGCCATTAGAGGTAATCGTTCCTCCGCAGTGTGCTGTTGTCCCCAATATTTCGCTAACATCGGCGGTGGTCAATTCCGGAATTGAATTTGAAGGTGTTGTGCTGTCTTCCGAACAACTAAAAAACATAAGTACCGAAACAAAAAGGATTGCCGTTCCGGTCGATAGCGGAATTAACGAACCAATTGAAAGATTCTTTTTCATTGTTGATTTCCTTTCCTGCTCCCCTGCTGATTAACATAATCAACTACCTGGAAACATACTCCGGATGTTTATACAAAATCTGTCAAAGATGCGGGGCTGAAATAAATATTTTGCAGATATTACACCTATCTCCAGCGCCTGTATCTGTATCCAAAGGGAGAATTATACTGGTGAAATTGCAACCGGAGCATAAATTTGCTGTCCGGCGGACTGTAAGTAAGATCAAAGTTGGGGATAAAGACTTCCGGGGAACTGCCCTGCATTTGCTGCCCCACCATCGAGCGAACACCAACATCAAGATTCAAATTCCACGATTGCCCTAACCCATAATTAAAATGCCCCATGTAATAACCGATACTTTGCGACTGATTCCCGTTCGACGCGAATGAAACCCCCATCGAACTCTTGAACCCAAGACCGGGGATATGGATAAACCGATCAGTAACAGAATTATTCAGGTAATCGGAAAAGACGCTTGTTTCCAGATTTCTGTTCTGGCCATTCGCTGCAGCAGAAAAGAAACAGATCAGAAATAGCCCTGCTAACATCAATCGGATCTTCATACCAGTCTCATTTCTGTTTATGAAGTAATTCCCGCACCTTTTCCTTCAGGGGCTCAAGGTCAACAGATTTAACGATATAAGCGTCAGCTGCCCATGTATTGAAATTCTCTTTATAGACTGAGTATGCTGAATTTATTATTACGGGAATATCCTTTCTACGCTCTACTATCTGAACAAGGGCGTCAATTCCGCTCTCATTCCTAAGTTTAATGTCAAGAATAATAAGATCCGGAGAATCCCCTTCCACACAATCAATAGCGCCTTTTATATCAGCGGCACATACCACATCGTATCCTTCGTCCTTCAATTCTTCTTCATATAGTTTCCGGACATTAATCTCGTCATCTACAACCAATATTCTAGCCATCTCTCACCTCTTTAAACCCGGTTAGCCACTCTTATCCCTTATTCAATATTCGTTATAAAATGCTAACGGGTCAAGTATTTTTTATTATTTTTTCCAGGTAATGCTATTCAACTGATATATCCAGGACTATTTGCAGATTTGAATCTGTCTCAATATCATCACGCGATAATTTAACAGGTATTACTATTCTATTTTCAGATTCATCTAAACCGGCGCTTGTTTCCTTACTCTCTTCTGTGGGGACCGGGATTTTCCCCTGCTGAGCCAGTCTTTCAAGGGGATCATTTATAAATTCCGTAGCAACCGAGCTATTCTGCTTTTCTGTTTCCCCCAGGGATGCGTTTTCTTTTTCTTCTGAAAGTTCCACCACATGCCCATAATCCTCATACCCTTCCCTGGATGATTCAAGCTCAATACTATCATCCTCGCTGAGCACGCTGTCGACAAACTCAGAGACAGACTCATGCTCCTCTTTTGTCTCCTCTGCGCTATTATTTAAAGACTCACTTTCACCTGTCCCTGAGCTAATATCATCCACTTGGAGGTCGGGTACAACTTCAGCATCAACATCTATTTTTTCTTCAATATTTTCAGTATCTTGTGTTGTTTCCTGCGTATTGAATTCAGGTTTTTTAATATTTTTCTCTACTTGCCTGAAAACGAGCCCCACAATTGCTTCAAATGTTTCATATACTCCCCCGCCTTTCACCGCAACCGCTTCGAAAGATTGAGTCTTATGTTTGTTTAAATCTCTCTCCATTATTTCTCTGCTCATAGAATTTCTGATATCCTGCTTGTTGTATTGAATAACCCAGGGAATTTCGGAAAGATTTTTCCCCAGTTGATTAAGATTATCCTCAAGATTCGCAAGACTTTCCATATTGTCATTCATTCTATCCGGCGAAGAATCGGCAACAAAAACAATAGCGTCTACATCTTTCAAAACAAGCTTTCGTGTAGCATTGTAATAAACCTGGCCCGGCACAGTGTAAATAAGAAACTTCACCATCATACCATTAATTCTATCAATCCGGATGGGAAGAAAATCGAAGAAGAGAGTACGGTCGGTCCTGGTTTTCATAGAAACCATTTTGCCCTTGTTTCCTTTTGGCAACTTGGAATAGATATGTTCAAGGTTGGTTGTTTTCCCGCTTAATCCGGGACCATAATAAACAATCTTAACATTTATTTCTCCGCCTCTAATATTATAAATAGCCATATTCTTTTTTCCTCATAGTTTCCACCGGGGCAGCTTCCATTTACAGTCTCCGTACCGTTGAAGCAGAACCGGAGTAGATTAAAGTTGCTAAAACAAGGGTGTATGAACCATTACTAACTGAGGAAACTTACACCCCGGTTGCTTTCATGGCGTCGCAAGGAGCATGCCAGAATATTGCGTGGCTATAATTTGTAACTTAGGTTATGATAAGGAGTTATGTAATTTAAACTTAAGCGCACACATCCCCTTCCGCAAAGCGCGGAAGAACCTCTTAAAATGCATAACAGAGGGTATGGTCCGGGTTCCGCCCGCAAATATTCTTAAGGAGACACAGCATTCCATAACAAATCATACTCGTTGCCGTGATCTGCACCATATACACGGATGTAATAGGTCCCGCTTGAAGGAACAACAAAACTGATACTCTCAACGTCATTGTCCGAGGTCGAAGAGGACAACACATTATCTTCAATATCAATAAGCTCTATATCAATGTTCCCCAAATAATCGGTAAACTCGCAAGTAACCTCCACAAGAGTATTGCCGGGACTAACACTGATTTCGTACCAGTCATCATCCCACTGTTGCCCCAAACCGTCAATCAACGCAAGGTTTCTACCCGCGTCAGCGGTAAAATCATAGGCGCCGGTGCGAGAATCATTAGGTTCATAGTTGTCATCTTCCCATGGCACGTATTCTAGAATAGCTTCGAAACAATCGAGTACTACCACAGGCGCGTAATCAGCCTCTGCTGTAATTTCTTTCTCCCATCGGATATAGACCATTGAAACAGGTTTTCCTTTTTTATCTAAAACGACAACCCCCCCATTGCTTTTAACGGAAAGATCGTGCGTTCCGGGAGAAATGTACAGCAAAGCTGGTTCATCCGAGGAAATCATTCCAAGTGGAAGAGTATCGTGATCGATATGAATATAGAGCCCTATGGGGAAACAATTCCGTCCTTCAAGGACAACGTGTCCGCCGGCATTCTCATCTCCAAGTACAGTTGCATAAGGATTTACATCTGTTATGGTTTCTTCTTCTGCACATCCACCAAGAAAAATAAACCCGATAGCTAATAAGAATGTTAGTTTCCCTAACCGCCTCATGACAACCTCCAAAGAAAACAAGTAATTAAACTTACTTCATACAATCGATAATATTCTACATATTTAAATTAATAAACAGAAGGGAAACATACAAATAAAATATTAAAGAGATGGAGATCTTCTATCTCTTTTTTCCGCACCATGGGCAGTATATATATGCCATATTGACCTTTTCCCCGCAGTCACATAAAATTGCGGGAACATTATCAAGTGAAAAGGCTTTCACCTGGTTATTCAGCAGTGCCTTGAGGTGATCATAAAGCTCAGAGGCTTTTGGAAGGACAAATTCATACTCCTTATCGACTACTGTAACGATAACAGCCGGATGCATGTTGCCGCCTACAATTCTGACATCCGATAGTGCACATACATCTATTGAAATATTTTTAATTCCGAAAGATAAATCCAACGCTGAGACTTGAAAATTCAGATTCCGATCAGTGAGCTCTACAATACCCCTGGCCGCAACCAGTTTGGTAACGTAATAAATCGCTTTTTGCATAAAGATCGTCTTTTCATCGCAAAGTTGCACTAAATACTCCTTTCCTTTAACACCAACCCTTGAATAGAGCCAGAAATATGCCATTATTCCATATTCCTGTCTAATCCACTTTTTCAATCTAAAATCCATTTTCAACTGCTATCCGACAATAAATTCTAAATAGAATTATATTAAATTTACATTCGCTCTCTGGTCTCTTTTTTGCTACTGATTCTAAACACGAATTACAAATTATATCTGTTTAAGGGGGTTTGGAATGGAAATAACCGAAAAGATATTGAAAGAGGTTTTTCACCGTCTTCTCAATATTGAACCAAAGGAAAATACATTAAAAAAGCTTCGCGTTGTTATTGATGGAATGATGGAGAAATTTAAGGAAACTTTTGAACTAGATTCCGTTCAACGCCAAAATACATTCAGAGCAATTATTTGCAGTATGTTTGTTCACGGATGGGGTATGGGAATGCATCCCTTCAACAGTTCGGATAAAAATCTTGATGACAATAAAATCGAAGTCAGAGTCAGTAAGGATATACTTATTCCTCTCGAGAATATTAAGGCCTTGAGATATGTTAAGAAAGATCAGGATGGAAGAGTTAAAAAAGCTCTTTTCGAACCTGATCAGAACAAAAGAATCCGCAACCAAATTGACGGATTGCTCGAAAAAATTACTAAGGAAAAATGGGGAGAAAATCAGTAATCACGATTTAATTGAAGTCTGGGATTTGTTTCGCTTGTTGCTTTTTTCCATCTCTATTACCTGGCCGTTATTCCTGAAAGTCACTCTATCCATGATCTCCTTAATAATATAAAGTCCCCTTCCGGAATCATTATAAATCATTTTGTCACCAGTGGGATCCTTAATTCTTTCATAGTCAAATCCCTTACCCTGATCCTCTATCTGGATAATCACACGATTCACACTGATATAAATACGTATATGCACCTTCAGATCTTCTCTGTTCAGATTACCGTGAATAATTGCATTGCTCAAGGCTTCATCCAAAACCATTGGCAGATTAACTCTGTAATCTTCGGGAGCAAATCCAAATTCCGCTGTTAGAAATGAAACAAGGCGATTAACCCCGACAACTCTGGATAAATTGCTCGGGATAAGAAAATCGAGTCGAATCTGACCTTCCCTGATCAATTCCCTGCTCTTATGAAAACAGAAAGAGCTTTGAGCAGATTCATCGTGAACACCTTGATAATCGTCCTCGTTAAATGGAGGTGTAATTATATTTCTTATTCCTGCGGACAAATAAGCAAGGTAAGTCTTTTCATCACATTCATCCGTAATAATATGCACTGGGTTATCAATCAACAACAGACAAACTTGACGGAGTTTGGAAGGATTAAATCTCTTTTCAGGTAAAAATAGAAAGGCCCCCGGTGACAATTCCTTGTTCTCTTTAACAGCCTTAAGAAACCGCGGAAAAGTAGAATAAACCTTTTTCTGAAAATTGTCCGGCAATTTTACTTTTTCAAGGAATTTTCTATAGAGCTCCGGATTTAAATTCAGAATTATAATCAGAGCTTTACCCACATCGTTAGAATAGTTTTTGTCCATCTGCAAGAATCTCGTTAAGGGCATCTTTATAATAATCGGTTGATTCAGTCATGCCGGAGCCGATTTTGCTTTTATAGCCTTCCCAGCCTTTTTTGATTTCTGCTCCAAGTACTGACATCAGGGTTCCTTCAGCAAGCGCCTTGTCTCTCTTCTCCTGATTATATACAAGTATATCACTTACAAAAACCCTCGCAAGTCTTTTCGCCCTTTCCTTTTCCTTTTTCATCCCGGCAGTTTCCTGAGTTTTGTCCGGTTTGTCCAAAGGCATTTCTTCACCAATATTGATCTCTTCAAAATTCGATTTCTTTTCCGCTTCCCGGGTTGTTGACTCGACTGTCTCTTCGGGTTGAACGCTCCATTCCCCCTGAGTATCCTCAGATTGAGAGGGTCCGGCCGCAAATCCAACGCCACTTTTCTCAAAACCGGTTTCAGTTGATCCGGCTGATTTTAATCTCCATACAAATTTGCACTTCGGACACCTGACGCGAACCCCTTTTTCCGGCACATTCTCATCAGGCAGACTATATTTTGTTTCACATCCAGTACATGCAACAATCATCGATATGTCTCCTTTAGATCTGCTTACATCTACAATCCTAATTCCTGCGAGATACCCTGCATTGCATTTAGCGATTGTTCCAGAAAATCCTGCAATTCAATACCAAGTCCGCTGCAACTCGCGATCGCTTCACGATCGGCACCCGCGGCAAATCGTTTTTCTTCAAAACGTCTTCCTACAAACGAAAGATCCATTCCGGACAGACTTTTTGTAGGATGCATTAATGCTGATGCAACAATCAAGCCAGTCACCGGATCACTGCAGTATATTGCGCGATCGATAAGACTTACAAGCTCAACATGTCCGGCATGAGCTAATATTGCGTGTTTTATTTCTTCAGAAACATCCAGCTCTTCGAGCAGATCAAGAGTAATATATCCATGTTTTTCACTATCGTTCTTCGTTCTTTCATAATCCAGATCATGCAGTAGGCCGGCCATTCCCCAAACTTCCGGATCCTTATCGAATCTTTCCGCGAGATCTCTCATAATCACCTCAACAGCGATTACATGCTTGATAAGATTTTTATTGGTCATATGTTTTTTCACCAGGTTCATTGCTTCTTCTCGGGATATCACAATTTCCTCCTATTTTTAGCGCCTTTAATTATCCAATTTCAGCAATTTCCATTTTAGGTTTATAATAGAGTCTGAAATAGTTCGCTACAACCCTGTTTTCCTGTTCCCTAAGGGCCGGATCAGCCTCGAGTAATTTATCGCTTTCTTCCCACGAACGAGTTACTATCGCATTATCACTAATTGGATTGAGTAACCTGAATACGGGGTATCCCGACTGCCTCAGGCCCCATATTTCACCCGGCCCTCTTAATTGAAGATCTTTCTCAGCAACCTCAAAACCATCGTTTGTATTAGCAAAGAAGTTGAGCCTCTTCAAACTGCTTACACTAATATCCTCTCCGGGAATCAAATAACAAACTCCACCGTTCCCTCCCCTCCCTATTCTTCCCCTCAACTGGTGAAGCTGAGCAAGTCCATACCTCTCGGGATTGTTGATAATCAACAACGAGGCATTCGGGATATCAAGTCCAACCTCAATTACGGTTGTTGTAACAAGGGCGGATATTTCACCCTTCGCGAACATCTCTACAGCCTTAGATTTTTCCTCATAACTCATCCTGCCGTGCAGAAGTCCCAGTGGAAAATCCGGGAATACATCTCTCTGCAGCTTTTCAAATTCAGAGACAGCCGCTTTCAGATCACTCTTATCGCTATCTTCTACAAGTGGAGATACAAGAAAGGCCTGCATTCCTTTCTTAAAATATTCTCTTGCGAACGAATAACATTTATTTCTGTCATTTTCTTTGACAATTTTTGTTTTTACCTCCCTGCGGCCAAAGGGCATTTTGTCAATAATCGATAATTTGAGATCTCCATATACAATTTGCGCCAAACTCCGCGGAATAGGGGTAGCTGTCATTACAAGAAAATGCGGTAATTCATTTTTCTTTCCTAAACTTGCTCTTTGTTTTACTCCAAATCTGTGTTGTTCATCTATCACCGCTAACCCTAATTGCTTATATGATATACCTTCCTGAATCAGTGCCTGGGTACCGATAATAATATCAATATTTCCCAGCTCAAGATCGGAATATATCTTTTCCTTGGCGGTTTTCTTGACCGCGCCGATAAGGAACTGAACATTGATAGGCAAATCCCTTAGATATGCTTTTGTTTTCTCAAAATGCTGCCGGGCAAGTATCTCTGTCGGAACCATCATGGCGGCCTGATAACCATTATCAACAGCCATTATCATTGAGGCTAACCCAACTATTGTTTTTCCTGAACCAACATCTCCCTGTAACAATCTCCCCAAACCTTTACCACTTTCAAGATCCTCTCTTATTTCGTAAAGAACCTTTTTTTGAGCATCTGTAAGTTCAAAGGGAAGAGAATGTAAAAACTTCTTGAGAAAATTGTAGGGGGGGGATATTTTCGGCCGGAGATTCATCTCCCGTATTTTCTTCCTTCTCTTTTTCAGCAAAAGATGAATAAAGAAAACCTCTTCGAATTTTAACCTGCGGACAGCTTCGTCAAGATAATTAAATGCAGGCGGGTAGTGAATATCCCAAAAGGCTTTCTCACGTCCCGGGAAATTCATCGAATTGATCAATGAAACCGGCATATTCTCTTCTATTCCGCCTTTGCATTTCTCAAGAGCCGCTTTGATAATTTTTCGCATCATTCTTTGGGAGATTCCAGCCGTAAGCGGATAGACGGGAACAATCCTGCCGGTGTGTATAAATTCTTTTTCAAAATCATCTGAGTAAAACTCACACTCGGGTGCAGTGATCTGTTTTTCTCCCCTGTAAAGATTCACCATCCCGCTGACAATCACCTTGTCACCCTGCCGAAACCGTTGTTTTAAAAAGGGCTGATTGAAGAAAACGAGATTTATTCGACCTGTTTCATCTCCAACGGCAGCCCTCAAAATAGTTTTCCCGCCTCTTAACTTCCTTAGAGAGGCTACCAGAATAACGCCTTTAAAAGTAATTTCGCTGTTGACCTCGATATCACATATTTTTGTCATATTGCTTCTATCGTAATACCCCCTCGGATAATGCATCAGAAGATCCTCAACATTATGTATTCCAAGCCGTTCCAGCAATATCTGTCTTGACGGACCGACACCCTTTACAAATTGGCTGCTCATTCCAAGGGTTTCATTTATATTTGAAAATTTTTCCATAAATACCTTGCCAATTCACAAACAACATACTAATTTATATCAATCGTTGGAACAGAGTATGGAGGAGTAATATGAGTAAAAAATGCGCGATATGCGGTAAAGGACCGATGGTAGGAAATAATGTGAGTCACGCTCATAACCTTAATAAACGAAGGTTTATGCCTAATCTCCAAAAAATTAGAGTAGAGATAGATGGCAAACGCCGCAAAACCTATGTCTGCACTAAGTGTATTAAAAGCGGTTTTGCGAAGAAGGTTCTTTGATTCCCGCGACACCACTAATTATTACATCCTATATCATTTCCAGGGCTGTGTGAGCCACTATCCCGCTTCACGCGTTCGATGCGGAACCATACCTCCTTCCAAGTCAATAAAGATACTCTAGGTAATCCTCTCCTCTGTACCTCTTTGATTTATCAAATTCTGAAATCTCCCTAAAAGATGGTGCCGATTTTTGGGTCCCGAAATATCCTCCCAGGGCATAACCTGGGAAGCACGCTCTTTGTCGTGTATAAATCCCGGATCAATATTATTGTGCTCGAGGGCTTTTTTCCATGATATTCTTCCCTTACCGTATTCAATTACGGCCTTACCGACATCTTCGCCTCCAAGGGATAAGACCGCCTGTCTTAACGCACCCCTTACCGATTTAATTCTTATATTCCTGCTGACACCTCTGCAAACTCCCTCTAATTTCCTCAATCTCTTTTCCAGATTTTTCTGTTTCGGCAAAGCATAATATTGCAGAGGTGTCCACGGCTTGGGAATAACAATATTAATATGTACTGATACAACTTTACTTCCAACCGCCTTTCTGAATTTTTCCATGAATAACCCTGTTTCATTTATTACTTCTTCTGTTTCACCTGGATAACCTGACAGAAAATATAGGGTAAATTTGTTTATACCGCTGGAACTAAGCAGCTTTGCGGCATTAAAGTAGCTCTTGTCGGGCACCTTCTTCCCCATAATAAACCGCATAGCTTCACTACCTGTTTCAGGAGCCATTGCTACGCTCCTCGTTCCCGCTCTACCTATCATAACAGCTTTCTCTTTATCGATATCTTCAGCCCTTAAAGAACTGAAAGAGGTCTTGATACCTCGTTTAATCAGTCCCTCAATAATCTTGCTGAAATCGCTATGTGCAGTTACTGAAGTGCTTACCAGACCGACTTTTTTTACAAATCCCGGAATTTCATCGATTTTTTCCATTATTGATTCATACGTCATGACTCTGAGAGGCCTGTATATTGCCGATGCCAGGCAAAAACAACAATTCCCGGGGCATCCTCTGCTTATCTCCATAAGTAACATATCCGAAAAGACAGTTTTATTGGAAAGAACAATCGACATTGGAAGTTTGGGGATTCTTTCAGGATGAGCAAAGGTAACCCCTTTTCCCGATTCTCCAGAAATAAATATGCCGTCAACGCCGGAAAGCTTGTCTACGATTTCATCCTTTCCCCCTCCACTATATTCTTCCACAAAACCAGCAATCCTGCTCACGGTCCCTTCTCCCTCGCCAATTGAAATAATATCAGCAACCTGTGACATGGGAAATGGATTTGCGCTTACGGCAGGGCCTCCTACCACTATTATCGGCCTGCATCCCCTTTTTTCTCTTGATGGTTCTATCCCTGAATCTATTAATATCCTGACAAGATTTAAATAGTCTTCCTCATAAGAAAGTGTAAAAAAAAGAGCATCGCCTGATGATATTTTCAATTCAGATTCTAAAGTTACCGGCGATGTATCAACAAAAATACGCTCAACTTTCATCAAACTTCTTGATTTCAATTCCCCAAAAACAAAATGAAACCCGAGATTTGACATACCTGCCCTATAGGAAGAAGGATACCCTACAAAAACATTCTTGGCCATCCTGACCGGCAGTTGAAAGTTTACAACAAACCTTTCCTTGTACATTTGGTTATTTCTTTTATTTATTCCCGGGTTTCGAGACAAAAGTTCCTCAAATCGTTATATCTCTTCAATATTTAAAGGACCTTCTCCGAGAAGATTTCTCGCGGGCAGATTTTCAGGTTGGATTTCAATAAGCCTTTTTATAACTGATTGTGCTTTTTCGCTCTCTCCTTTGTTCCTCAAAACTATGGCTAGAGAGAGCAGTACATCAGTATATTCAGAGTTTACTTCGAGACTTTCTCTGTAATATTCTTCAGCTTTTTCAAAGTTCTTCTGATAATACTGAATATCTCCCATAATTTTGTAAATATCCGCAAAACCCTCCTCATTATTTCCAAGAAGATTTTCAGCTTCTTTATACTTTCCTTTTTTCATCAGAATATAGGTAAGCTTTTCCCTGGCCCTCAGATAATCACTATTTAATTCCAGAGCCTGGTGGAAATAGTCCTCAGCTTCCTCTACTCTATCAGTTCTGAGATAAACCTCTCCGACAAAGTAAAATACATCCGCGCTTTTAATTCCCGCGTTAAGAATACCTTTTAACGTTAGCATTGCACCTTCGAGATCACCCTCGCGAAGCTGAATAAGGGCTAAATTGATATCTTTAACTCCACTCTTTTCCTCAACTTTTATACCCTTTTGAAGAATATCTATAGCCTCGGAATTCTCTCCCATCATATATAGTAGAAGCCCATAATAGTAAAGGGCCTGTGAATACCCGGGGGTCTCTCTGACTACTTTCCCTAGTATATCCCTGGCTTCCTTATACCTTCCCAGATAAAGAAGTGTTGCTCCAAGATAAGATTGTAGATCAGCGTAGTCCGCATTCCTTCTAACAGCTTCCCTGAAGTGAGGAAGAGCCTCCAAATATTTTTTCTGATCAAAGAGTAATATACCGAGGTAAAACCTTGCTTCGTTATAGCCCGGGTTTATTTTCAATGCGCCATTGAACTCATCAAAGGCTGCTTTATAGTTACTCGCTCTAAGATATGAAAGGGCCAGTTTAAACCTTATGTCCGCGTAATCCGGATGGATCTCCTTGAGGGTTTCAAAGCTTTTCGCCGCCTCAATAAAATTCCCTGTATTAAAGTTTTCCACACCGTTCTTGATCATCGATTTAAATTCAAACCCCGCGTCAATAGCTCCCTTCAAAGAGGAAATTGGTGGAATTTCAGTTTTGCAGCTGGCAAGATGATCACTCAAAAATTTACTTATCGGGGTTGATCTATCGGCTGAAAGATCAAGGGCTTTTTGAAACTGTATATCCGCGGATTCCTTCTTTCCGTCTTCGTAAAGAACAATGCCCAGATAGCACACTGCTTCAAAATAACCCTGATTGAGCTGAATAGCCCTTTCAAGCATCTCAACAGCCATGTCGTTC
>JAUXHZ010000088.1 GCA_030621255.1 Candidatus Latescibacterota bacterium | reverse complement strand
CCTCCAGAGCATTAGTTATAAAGAGGGGGATAAATTTCTCCGGGTGCTGAAATGGCCCGTAATTATTTGAACTTCTCGTTATAACCACGGGGAGCCCATATGTTTTGTAAAATGCTCTTACCAGGAGATCCGCGCCCGATTTGCTTGCTGAATAAGGGCTATTTGGTTCTATAGGGTCGTTTTCACTGAATTTGCCCTTATCGAGGCTTCCATAAACTTCATCTGTTGAAACCTGTACAAAACGCGATACTTTATACTCCAACGCCTTTTGAAGAAGAGTATACGTACCCATCACATCCGTTTTGACAAAACTTGCCCCCTTGAGTATGGAACGGTCTACGTGAGTCTCCGCCGCGAAATTATAAATAATATCTACACCTGGAACAACTTTATCAAGAATCTTCGAGCTGCAAATATCTCCTTTGACAAACTCAACGCAATCCCTGTCAATATACCCGTCAAGGTTCTTTATATTCCCCGCATAAGTCAACTTATCAAGTATTATAATATGTTTTCTGCTTTTTCTTTTAAGAAGCATCTTAACAAAATTAGATCCTATAAATCCTGCTCCCCCTGTAATAAGTAGTTTCTTCATATCCCTTTCTTTCCTTTTAAACCGCGGGTTTGAGTCCGTTAATTCCGATCTGCTTATCTTTTCGCCGGACGAGGATTACCGTAATATAAAACTATCTCCCGAATGAATGATACCGGAACCCTCGAGTTTCAACCTTTTCCTTTTCATATATATTCCGACAATCAAAAATCAGGTTTCCCTTCAGCAGCTTCTTCACCTTTTCAAGTTCAAGAACTCTGAATTCATTCCACTCCGTCATAATTACTAGAGCTTCTGCGCCCTCCATAGCTAAATATGAATCATCGAAATATTCAATCCTGGATCCATATATCTTTTTTGTATTGTCGATAGCTATCGGATCATACGCTTTTACTATCGCTCCTTCTTCCAACAACCTGTCGATAAATTTCAACGAAGGTGCATGACGCAGATCATCAGTATTGGGTTTGAATGAAAGTCCTAAAAGAGCAATTCCCTTCCCCGAAAGATCAGAAATTTCAGACTGCATCTTTTCTAAAAGCCTATCAACCCGGGAATCATTAACATCACTCGCTCCATTAATTATTTTTAGCGATACACCAACTTCCTTTGCCGTATGCAGAATGGCGGAAACATCCTTGGGAAGACAAGATCCTCCATAACCTATACCAGCATGCAGAAATTTTGGGCCGATTCTCCTGTCGAATCCCATCGCCCTGGCAACATCATTCACATCTGTTCCAAGTTTCTCACAAAGATCAGCTATTTCATTAATAAAAGATATTTTTACGGCAAGAAAAGCATTACTGGCGTATTTAATAAGCTCCGCTGTCCGTACCGAAGTAAATACAATAGGAGTTTCCAGAAGATATAGAGGACGGTAGATCTCACGCATAATTTCCCGGGCATGCATACTATCCGCTCCAATCACGACCCTGTCGGGCCTCATGAAATCTTCTATCGCCGAACCTTCCCTTAAAAACTCAGGGTTTGAGATAGTGTCAAATGGAATATCACTCACGAGATATTTTCGTATAATCTTTTCTACTTTTTCCGATGTCCCAACAGGGACAGTGCTTTTTTGCACAAACACTTTATATTTATCCATATTAAGAGCAATATCTTTCGCCACCTGGTAGACCGCACTCAAATTGGCTGAACCATCTTCGTCCATCGGAGTTCCCACCGCCGAAAATATAACCTCGGATTTCCTTACCGCGTCAGCAAGATCGGTTGTAAAGAAAAGCCTCCCGGCTTCAATATTCCTCTTCACAAGCTCTTTAAGCCCCGGTTCATATATAGGCATTTTGCCATTTTTAATATTCTCTATTCGCTCCGAGTCGATATCAACGCATATTACACCGTTTCCAAAATCAGCGAGACAGGCTCCGCTAACCAAACCAACATAACCGGTCCCTACCATACAGACATCAGGCATTCTCAACTCCTTTTATTTAACCCTTCTCCTCGTCACCCTCACGGTTGAATAAAACTCTTTTATTAATTCTTATCCAATACTCAGAAATACTATTTTAACTCTCGCCTTGGAATAATTCAATTTTTAGACCGTTCGCACCAGTACTTAAGAAGATCTGAAATCATTTCCTTAGCGGTAATCTTTCTTTCCCAACCGGTATCATCACGCAGTTTCCGGTTGCTTCCTGTAAAGACAGGCACATCCACAGGCCTGAGCAAATCCGGATCCGTTTGAATATCCACCGTTATTCCCGCCTCATTAATAATCATCTTAAGAGCATTTTGAAGATTTAAGCCCTCACCCGAACATACATTGTATATATGGCCTTTCTCACCCTTCTCCACAAGAGCCCTGTATGCCCTTACAACATCTCTTACGTCGAGAAAATCCCGCAGAACATCAAGGTTGCCGGTCTTAATAACAGGTGCGTCAATACCAGCTTTTACTCGCGCGCATTGCCGCGCGAATGAAGGAAGAACAAATGTAATACTCTGTCCCGGCCCTGTGTGATTAAAACTTCTCGTAACAATGATATCCATATCAAAAGCCCGGGAATACTGTAAAGCCAGAATAGTCTGCGCCGCTTTGCTTGCGGCATAGGGGTTTGCCGGTTCAATGCCGGCGTTCTCGGAAAGAGGCATTTCTTCCGACGGCCTTTTACCATATTCTTCGCAGGAACCAACCGCCAGAATCCGGGCAGGCTTTTTATTTCTTCTTACAGCTTCGATCAGATTTAAAAACCCAAGAACATTCGTCCTGACTGTCCCCACAGGATCCTTAAAGGAAAGAGCACCTGAACTCTGCGCGGCAAGATGAAATACGGCATCGGGGTTCCACTCCTTTACAAGCTTTTCCACAGCAGACGCATTAAGAAGATCACACTTTTTGTATACAACTCCTTCAGGTAACTCTTCAAAACCGTTGGCGGATCGACTGGATGGACAAAAATCTATAATATCTTCAGCCAATACTTCATAGCCCGCTTCAGCGAGTTCCCGCGTCAGATATCTCCCGACAAAACCGTATGCTCCAGTTACAATAGCTCTCATATTAGAAGGAATTAAACCACTTTCCCCCTGTCCGGATTCTCCCGCCAAAATTCAAGAAGATCGGATAAGGTTTTCTCAATCGGAATCCGTGGCTCCCAACCGGTGTCATTATAAAACTTTCTATAATCCCCCTCCAGAAGAGGAACATCACTTGGCCGTAACCTCCCCTTGTCCGTCCTGACATCAACTTCAACGCCGCTTAACTTAATAAGCATATCCAGGATCTCACGTATACTGTAACTCTTTGAAGTACATAAATTGTAAACTTCCCCCGCTTTACCCCTCTCAAGAGAGATCCAGTACGCTCTAACCATATCCCTCACATCAGTAAAGTCGCGCTTGGCGTCGAGATTTCCGACTTTCATAACGGGAGATTTCTTTCCATTTTCTATATCAACAATTTGTTTCGCGAAATCCGAACAAACAAAAACCGGACCACGGCGGGGACCGGTATGATTAAATCCCCGGGTTCTTACTATTTCCATACCGTAACTTTTGTAGTACTGGTACCCCAGCATATCCTGCGCTACCTTGCTCACAGCGTAAGGACTCAATGGCCTCAGCGGATTGGTTTCTTTTATAGGAATCTCATCCTCAAGCACCATCCCATACTCCTCACTTGAACAGGCAATCTGAATCCTGCATGAATGGTCTATTTTCCGAACAGCTTCGAAAACATTGAGTTCACCTAGAATATTCGTACTCAATGATTCGCTAGGCGCCCTCCAGGATGTCGGAACATAACTCTGAGCGGCAAGATGAAAAATGTAGTCAGGTTTTATTTCTTCAATTACATCCCTTGTTGATGAAGCGTCCCTTAGATCACATTCCAGCAATTTCAGCCTGTCCCAGATATGCTCAATATTTTCAGTGCGGCTTCTCCAGCGTATAATCCCGTAGAGCTCAACATCATCCTTCTCAAGACAGAGGTCAGCAAGATGACTTCCCGCAAAACCTGTAATTCCCGTTATAAGAACACGCATTGTTTGCCCTTTCTGTAATCTCCTATATTATATTTCACTTAAACCAACTATACTTAAGTTCCTGCCCGCGCCCGCGTTTATTAACAATTGGAACGGACAATATTCCTTAATTATTCAATCGTCAATATAATACTAAATAAAGTATAGCAAAAATAGAAAAGAGGGGAAAGATAACTTTAAAAAAGGTTATTGTAATAATCCTCTATATATATCCAGGGTTTGTCTCGCGCAATGTTTCCAGGTGAAACTACCGGCATACTTGATCCCTTGCTCAATTCTCTCTTGTGGAATCGCGGTTAGGGAATCGATCCCATGAGCAATCTCATCCGTATTTAAGGGATCAACATGAAGAACAAAATTGCCGCTTATTTCAGGAGCAGCGCCCGCATTTCCTGCGAGCACGGGGGTGCCACATGCCATAGCTTCAAGTATAGGAAACCCGAAACCTTCGTAAAAGGTGGGAAAAACAAAACCGGCAGCCCCGCTATAAAGAGCCGGCAAATCACTAGTCTCAACATATCCCAGCACCTTTACTTTATCATCGAGATTATATTTTGTAATGGCCTGAAGGGTCTTTTCCCCCTGATAAGATATAGTCCCTGCCAATACCAGGTCTAAATCCCTGCTTACCTCAGAACGGGAGAATGCGTGAACCAGCCGTTCGGTATTTTTCCTCTTTGATATAGCGCCCACAAATAATAAATATTCTTTCTTTAATTCATACTTATTCATAACCCTATTGATAGCCGCTTCATTCTGAGGAGAATAACATTCATCAATCCCGTGATAAATCACATTTACTTTGTCAGGTGATACATCCAACATCTTTATAACATCCCGTTTTGTTGCTTCACTACATGTAATAACCGAATCAGCATATTCCAGAATTTTTTTGTATACTTTCTCTTTTTTCAAAACAAATTTCTTTGGCGCTATATTCTCATTGCCGGATTTCAACGCCAGAAGATCATGAATGGTAACAACACTTTTTACATTATTCCAGTAAGGAACATAACCGTCCAACCCGTGAATAATATCTACACCCTTATCGATTGGCCAATACGATTTGTAATAATTTTTAACATTTAAATTTTCAGGTTTCCACCAATTGAACCGTTTCCCGGATCTGGATAATTTGTAAAATACAGCCAGTGCATCGTTATCCTCAATCTCTGATGATATCGCTGAAATTAGTTTAGAAATATAATGGGCTATCCCCGTCGGGTTGTTCGTAATAACGCCGCTTGCTTCAAATCCTATCCGCATATGCTTGCCAACTCGGCTATATATCCGATTAAACTATCCTGCTGTTTTTGACAACTCCGGACAAACTGGTTTCAAGAGCCTGAACGGCAAACCCGGAACCCCCAGTTGTTACTTTTTTTGTAGGGTTCACTATCAGCTCGCTTTGAAGTATGGCAATTCTCAGAATAATCAATCCAACTGCCACCCCGGAGTACACGACTCATACCAGTATCCGGCCCTTGAGGATTATTTTCCGATATGCCGGTATAGTTTTGATACCAATCCCAGCACCATTCAAATGCGTTGCCGCTCATATCAGTTATCCCCAAGCTGTTAGCAACCCTCTCACCAACACCATGTGTCGTATACACTGAATTATTATCATACCAGGCACAGTCATTTACATCGGCATTGACATTATAGCCACTGTGCTTATCTCCATCCACATAGTCAGCTCCATTTATATATCTTGCCGCATATTCCCACTCCGCCTCGGTCGGCA
>JAUXHZ010000236.1 GCA_030621255.1 Candidatus Latescibacterota bacterium | reverse complement strand
AGGATTGAAATTGCCGGCCCGGGGTTTATAAATTTTTTCTTTTCAGTAAAATATCTGACAAATCAGGTTCTGGAAATCAATAGAGCAAAAGAGTCTTATGGCGGCCTGGATATTGGAAGGGGAAAAAGAATCCAGATAGAATTTGTTTCAGCTAATCCAACCGGACCTCTTGTACTTGTTTCCGCGCGGGCTGCAGCCGTAGGAAATGCCCTTGTTAATCTTTACAGGAAAGTTGGATATGATGTTGAAGCTGAATATTATTTTAACGATGTTGGAAGCCAGGTTCAAAAGCTAGGGCTTTCCCTTATGGTCCGTTTCAGGCAAATCCACGGGGAGGAAATTGATTTCCCTGAGGATGGGTATCCCGGAGAATATTTGATCGATATCGCCAGGCAAATCCCCATAGGCAAAGGGGAGGAGTGGGTGCGCCTTGAAACTAAAAAGGGAGTTAATGAATTCGCCGGTTTTGCTCTTGAGAAGATGATAGAATCAATAAAAAAAGACCTGGAGTTTTTTGGCATTTCCTTTGATTTCTTTTTCAGGGAGTCGGTGTTGCATCGTTCAAATGGGGAAATTGACCAGGCACTTGAAATTATGAAAGAAAAGGATGTAATTTTCGAGAATGACGGGGCTTTGTGGTTTCGTTCAAGTGATTTTGGGGATGAAAAGGACAGGGTTGTGATTCGAGGGGATGAAAGCCCGACCTATTTTCTTGCCGACGCTGCTTATCATCTAAACAAGTTAAGACGTGGATACGATCGCGTAATTGATATATTCGGGCCTGATCATCACGGACATGTGCAAAGGCTGAAGGCGGCTTCTGCTGTGTTTGGAGGGGATAAGGATTGGCTTGAAATCCTTACTGTCCAATGGGTTCGTCTTATTGAAGATGGAAAAGAAATCAGTATGTCAAAGCGAAAGGGTGAATATATTACTCTTAACGATCTTGTTTCTGATGTTGGCCGGGATGCAACCAAATTCTTTTTTCTGATGAGAAAGAATCACGCTCATATGGATTTTAATCTGTCGCTGGCTAGAAAGAGATCTGATGAAAACCCGGTCTATTATGTTCAATACGCTCATGCCAGAATTTCAAGTGTGATATCTTTCGCGAAAGAAAATGATGTGGAATTTCCCGAAAATTGGGAGTGTGTAGGGTTGCTTGAAGAACCGGAGGAAATCGATTTGATCCGCAAACTTATTGTGTTTCCGCAACTTGTCGAGGGCGCTGTTTTAATGAATGATCCCAATCGCTTGACTACATATGTACAGGAAATTGCCTCTTCTTTTCATCATTTTTATCATATCTGCAGGATTGTTTCAGATAACAGCCGCTTAAGTCAGGCCAGGCTTTTGCTCGCAGAAGCAACAAGAATAGTTCTTGCTGAATCACTTAGATTGATCGGAGTTTCCGCTCCGCGGGAAATGTAAATAATGCAGTCGTTTATCCGCAAAAAGACATAAATCGGCGATTTGGATTAGCAATTATTCAGAATTATTAATAAAGGAGATGCAATGAGTGTGGTAATTGTTGGTTCGGTTGCTTTTGATTCCATTGAGACCCCGGAGAGGCAAGTGGAGAAAGCCCTTGGCGGTTCCGCTGTATATGCCTCTTTGGCCGCGAGTTATCAATCGCCTGTGAGACTTGTTGGTGTTGTTGGAGACGATTTCACGAAGAAATATATAGATATTCTTGATAGAAAGAATATTGATATCGGCGGACTTGAGATTGTCAATGGAGGAAAGACATTTTTCTGGAAAGGAAGGTATGGAACAGATCCGAATGAGCGGGAAACACTTGTGACCGATCTGAATGTTTTTGAAAATTTTAAGCCTGTACTTCCAGAGGGATGGGAAAGAAGTAAGTGGGTTTTTCTCGCTAACATTGATCCCGAGTTGCAGCTGGATCTTCTTGATCAGTGTGAGAATGATCCCTTTGTGGGGTGTGATACAATGAATTTCTGGATAGAAGGGAAGCCGAAGGTTCTTGCAGGAGTGCTTGAAAGGGTTAATCTGCTTTTTATAAATGATAGTGAGGCTTGTCAATTGAGTGGCGAAACAGACTTGCTCAGTGCCGCCCGTGAAATTTTAAAGATGGGCCCCGAAATAGTTATTGTAAAAAAAGGAGAGCATGGAGCTTTTCTGTTGAAGAAAGATTCCCTTTTTATTACTCCCGCTTATCCCCTTGAGAATCTGCTTGATCCAACAGGCGCAGGAGATAGTTTCGCGGGTGGATTTTTCGGATCTTTAGCGGCAGCCGGAGATCTGAAAATGAAAAATCTGCGCCGTGCGATGATTTATGGCACAGTTTTAGCGAGTTTTACATGTGAGAGCTTTTCAGTCGAGAATATACGGGGTCTTACCCTGGATATAATAAAAGAGCGTTTCAACAGAATGGTTGATCTTGTACGCGTTGATAAAGAGGAATTATAGACATTATGCATTGGGAGTTTGTATTAGCTTGGATTTTATAACATTTTGTGATATAATAGATTAAGTGTTGCGCTGATATGTAGTGGTGTGCCGGTGGATTTGTTCCGGCGGATTTTAGTTCTCGGTTCAATCGTTACTGGAAAAGGAATATTTGTGTTTTCAGATTTTTCAAAAGGGGAAACAGCTAAACGCGCTGAAGAGCTTATAATGCGTCTCGATGATGTCCAATCGTGCCGTATTTCTACCAATGAAGAGGGTGGAATAGCTGAAATTCATGTTGTTGCCGCCACGGAGAGGCCGCCAAAACTTGTCGCCAGGGATGTTGAACTGTCTTTGAGTACAAAATTGGGGCTCGATATTGATCCTAGGAAAATAGGTGTAGTAATAATAAGTTCTCTCGGGGAAGATGATATCGGTTTTAATGAGCCTGATAATCAGTATCAAGAAGGCGTGATTGATGATGAGAATCCGGAGCCGGCTAAGATAGTTGAAAGTAAAATCTCCGGAATGCGAGAAAGAGTAGACGCTGAATCTGAGGATTCTTCTTCAGGGGAGAGTGAAGTAAAACTTGAATTACTAGAAGAAGATGTAAGAATACTTTTTAAAGGGCTTGATGTGCGTCTCGATGAAGA
>JAUXHZ010000129.1 GCA_030621255.1 Candidatus Latescibacterota bacterium | reverse complement strand
ATTCACAAATACACTGCTGCAGAAAATCGGCAGCAGCCTAAAAGGAAGATAGAAGATGCAATCTGAAGGCAATGTAGATAGCAATATTGATCTATTAGGAAGAGTTATTGTGAAGAGAGGTGTCAACTCTCTATTTAGTAATTTCTGCCATGAAATTATGCAATTTTCAGATCAAATATCAATAGAGTTTACTAGTTTTGAGATAAGTTTTTATTCGGCTGATGGCATCTTTCTGAGAGTGTCGCCCTACAGTGAACTTTTTCTTGTTTCAATAGGGGAGAACCGGTCTGTTGACTTGAGGGTGTCAGACAGAGGCGGGTTTGTGCGGTGTCTTGATCTCTCTTTGAAGCATTATTTGGATTCTCTTTCAGAAATTTGCAAATAGCAGGAAGGGGAGTAACGAAAACGAATATTTCAGCATACTGAAAATTTCCATTTGAGATTACTGAAAATATTGTTATACTTAAGTAGACCCCGTTTTTGAAAAGAGCGGATCAGTATGCGAAGAGCTAGATTGATAACGCTGATATTTTTATCCTCTGTGCTGGTTTATTCTTGCATTTTTGATGAGAATTCTATGGGGCCTAACCAATTGCCGCAAATCGTTTCTTACCGGCCTGAATGGCAAATAGCTACCCTGCACCTTCCTGTTGATTCAGTGGTTCTTCGAATTGAGGCTGTCGATCCGGAAAACGACCCGATTAGATACATTTTTGTGATAACTGACTCGACAGATAGTATTGATTCCGTTTTGTCTAATGCCGATACCACGGTTTTTTACGCGCGCAAGAGTGGTATTTATAATATTCAGGGAAGGGCTTACGATTCCGATCAATTTTCAAAACACAGCTGGTTTATAAGAGTTCAAGAAAAAATGAATAATCCTCCCGAAATTACGGAATGGGTCCCCGGAAGTAGAGTAGTTCAATTTATAATAGGGTATCTTATCAATTTCAGCATTACAGTTGAAGATGACCATCCTGAAAATTTACTTTACGGATATAAAATTAATGGTTCGACAATTAAGCCTTTTTCCAGGGATCCGGATATGGAGCACAGATTTCTGGAGAATGGGCACTATATTGTGGATGGGATTGTATGGGATGGAGAATATGGTGATACTATAAACTGGGACATTACAATTAGCGGAAGCCCTGATACTATTAATCCGGCTGGAATATGCGATTTGAATGGGGTGCCGGGGAGCGAGAGCGGCACAATTCATCTTGACTGGACCACTCCGGGGGATGATGGGTTTGATGGGCATGCTGCGGGATATATTCTGAGGACTTCAACCGTTCGGATATCCTCAGAAGAAGCTTGGTATAAAGCGAATGATTACATTGGTGAACCGATGCCTTTGGCCTCGGGCGTAAGAGATTCAATGACATTGCATGGTTTCAATCCGGGAGAAATGCTTTATGTATGTTTAAGAGCCTATGATGAGTTTAATAATCTATCACCGATTTGCAGTTCCCCGCATTTGAAAGTTCGAGGGTTTGATATTGAGGGAAAGGTTATCGATGCGGGTAGTTGTGACGGGATTGAGGGAATTAGAGTATTGTCCAATAACATTGCGGATACTTCATTGGCTGATGGATCATACAAACTGGAAAATCTTACCCCGCAGGCAACATTTATCGTGGTCAGGGATGAATTTGATCCTTTTTCTTACGGCGATTATTACGATTATATTTATTCTTTTGGTACCCTTAGTGAAAATTTATCGGCTAATCTATGTATGGTTCCCGTCTTTCCTCTGATTGATGCTCAGGATAACCGGTATTTGGATTTTCTTGATCTATTCAAACAAATAACAAAAACAACGGGGATAAATGAAGGTACTGTTTACAGTGGGTGGAATCATTGGCCTGTTACAGTATATAATCCGCCGGTTGTTTGTGATGACATTGATTTGCAAGCTGCCGCCGAGGGGGGTATGGAAGAATGGGAAAATATAACGGGACTTGATCTTTTTCGAATCGTAGAGGATCTTGCGGAAGCTGATGTGGAAATTCGTTACGATTCCACTACTGTGCCCGATGATTATAATCATGTCAGCCATCATGTTGAGACCGTAACACTAAATGAAGATGGAACCCCCCTAAAGAAAGTCATGTTTATTTCTACTTTGCTCACAACCCCGCTTATTACCAATGATACACATGTGATTTATACACATGAATTCGGGCACGTTATCGGGCTTTATCACAGTGTAGATGATGGGCATATTATGATTGGCCTGACCTTTCCGAGGGTTGAACACGTTTCAACGGATGAATCAAATCTTGTAAAAGTAATCTATAATCTGCCCCCTGTTTTTGACTCAGAATGGATAACAAGAAATTAATGGCCGTTTAACAGGAAATAGGCAGATACCGGGGAAGTTGGCTTATTCCAGCGTGTAACAAAGTTCAAGAGAGGAGCTTGGGCTTGACAAATGATTCAAAATGGGTTAAAATGGTTCCTAACTGTTTTCTTTCCTGTGCGCTTGTGTGGTTTGCAGCTATAGAGGGTTGGATTCTTGAAGGAGTCGCATCATAGGGCCAGATTGCTACGTCTTATCACAGACAATAATACAATAATAAATAAGGAAATTCCGGGATTGTATCTGCCAATGAGGAGGATGAAGATGCGCAGATTTGTTTTGTATGTATTCATTATCGTAGTGGGGACGTTATTAATATCATCTGAAGCTGTTTTTACTTCGACAGTAACGTGGGATTTTTCCCTGGAGAGGGGAAAGGTTGATTTTTCGAAATCTGAATCCGGCAGAGAATTAATACAGGTAGAGGGATTTCAGACAACAAGATTTCTTGATTATCCGTCGGTGCCATACCGAGTTGTGAGCATATTGCTTCCGCAGGGAGAGAAGATTTTTTCTGTTAACCTTGTTGATATTGAGACATTCAATTTTGAGGAAGCTATCCCCCTTGCCTATTATGACGGCGAGTTACTTGAAGATGGAACAAAGCTGGGGTTAACCGCTGAGAGGAAGAGTATAACGACTGCTGATTCTGTCTTTCCGAAATGGCAGATTCAGCACCTCGGCACAAATAAGTACCGGGGGTACAGGATAGCTTCAATAGCAATTTATCCTTTTCATTATTCTCTTAATAGTGAGCAGCTGGAGATGATAATAAGTGCCAGGCTTGTTGTGGAGACAGTTCCGGGTGAATTTGAAAGCGGTGATGCTGAACGTAAAAGGCATGTTAAGGGGTTTAGAAAAGAATCGAAGAAATTAGTAGAATCTATGATCGAAAATCGAGATATGTCATCATCGTATATCTTCGAGGACATTAAGATTGATAATCCTGGACGAGGGTTTTTGCCGAGTTACCTGCCGAGCATGGAAGGCAGCGAAGTTAAATATCTTATTATTACAAATGATGAGATGAAATCCACTTTTCAGGAGTTCGCGGATTTAAAAACGAAAAAGGGAGTGCCCGCTGTTGTAAAAAGTGTTGAATGGATAGAGGATAATTATAGAAATGGTGTAGATATTGCGGAATCGATAAGGAACTTTATTCAGGAAGCCTACGCGAAATGGGGAGTTGAATGGGTTCTTCTTGGCGGCGATACGGATGTAATCCCTGAAAGGTTTGCCTATACGACTTTCTACTATGGAGAGTTTATCCCGACCGATATGTATTATTCCTGTCTTGACGGGACGTGGAATGCTGACGGGGATTCTCTCTGGGGTGAAAGCAGCGGATTTTTTCCCGGTGATGATACTGATTTATATTCAGAGGTCTATCTCGGAAGAATGCCGGTTTCTACGATCGCGGAAGCGACGTTGTTAATAAACAAAACAATAGATTACGAGAGCCCTGCTGATACAACCTCGAAAGAAAAATTCCTGATGCTCGGTGAAGTGATATTCCCTTCTGATTTTACGCTTGGTGATAATGTTGTTCTTGATGGAGCGGAGATACTTCAGGATGTATATGTAAACTGTCTTGAAGGGCATGCCGACATTACAACTGACAGGCTTTATGAAAACTATTCCGTCTATCCGGGATCTGTTGTATTGACCAAAGCGAACGCGCTTTCGTATCTTGATGCCGGCACGAACCATGTTGTACACGCCGGGCATGGGTACAAATACAACATGTCGGTTGGAAATGCGAGCATTCTGAATTATGACGCGAATAATGTGACAAATGGCGACGCGCTCTTCTCTATGTACCTTATGAATTGTACAAACGGAGCTTTTGACACCGATTGCCTCGCGGAATATTTTCTCCTAAATTCAAATGGCGGAGCCTACGCGGTTACCGCTTCCAGCAGATCGGCGTTTCCGAGTACTTCGCGTTTGTACATGGATGAATATTACGAGCTTCTTTTTCATGATAATATAATGGAATTAGGGAAATTGCATGTTTTGTCGCGGGAACCGTTTACAGCCTCTGCTTTTTCGGAGTCAAGTCACAGATGGAGCCATTTCATCTATAATCTTTTGGGAGACCCCGAAGCCGTGATGTACAGCGGCGAGGTTAAGTTTTTCAGTGTGACTGTTCCGTCATCTCTCAGTATGGGAGAGAATACGGTGGT
>JAUXHZ010000143.1 GCA_030621255.1 Candidatus Latescibacterota bacterium | reverse complement strand
AATCGCGAGGAGGTTTTGTAATGTTTCGTAATTTGATAACAGGAGTCGCATTTATTTACATTGTGATCTTTTTAGGGGGATGTGAAGAAGGAAACGACAAACTTGAAATTAAAACCGATTTGGTGGCAAGAATAGGCGATCAAGTTATAAAAGTAAGAGAGTTTGAGGAAAGAATAAAATCTTTGCCGCCCGCTCAAAAGAAATTATACAAAGGAAAAATCGGCAGATCCAGGCTTGTTGACGAAATGATCAAAGAGAGAATTCTTTATATGGCGGCTCTTGAAAATAAACTTCAGTACAATGAAAATATTAAGACAAGATTGAATTTCATTAGGCAAACAATACTAATTCAAGCTTATTACACGATGCTTGCAGAAAACATCGAGTGTTCAGATGAAATGATCAAAGAATACTATGACAGCAATCAACTTGAGTTTAAGACAGAATCGACTATTAAAGCTCAACATATATTTTCCCGTGACAGTCTGAAAGTGGTGGAATGGAAGAAGAGAATTGATAGTAGTAAAGATCCTCAACTCTTCAACAGAATAGCCAAAGAAGAAAGTGAGGATTCACTTACGGCGCTAAATGGTGGTGTGCTTGGGTATTTTAATCCGTACGGGTTTATAAAGTTCGTTGGTAAAGACGAAAGATTTGGAAATGCAGTGGATTGGCTTTCAGTGAAGGAAGTAAGTGATGTCATCGCTTACGACAAGGGATATTCCATCGTAAGGGTATTAGAGAAAAAACCGGCGGTTGTTAGACCTGTTGAGGATGTCCGTGAGGTTATTATTCAAAATATTAAAAGCAGTAAGTTGGGAGAAGTAATCGAAAAAGAGTTATATAGGTTGGAACGGAAGTACAAGACTGCCAATTATATTCGTCAGGAGTTAATAAAGAACACCAAATCAGCCAAAGAATTATGGGAGCTTGCTCAGAATGAGACATCTTCCGAGAATAAAATTCTGTACTACACCGCGATTTTTGAGGGATATCCCGATCATAAATTCGCATCCCAGGCCATGTTTATGACAGCCTTTACTTATTCTGAGGAAATGAGTGATTTTGTCTTTGCACGTAGATATCTGGCGCAGTTATTTGAAAAATACCCGGATTCTGAAATCATTGAGTCAGCAAAATGGTTGGAAAAGAATATGGGAAAGAAGACATTAAATCTTGATTCGAGGGGTAGTATAGACGAAGAAATGAAGAAGGAGTAAATAGAGAAAATTATGTCAATGCAAGAAGTTATTGTTAGCGGCCTGGCCATGGATAAAGAAAGAGAATACCCTGTAGTGCTTCTAAAGCTGCCTGAAGAGGTTGCGGTGCTGCCGATATGGATTGGCCCCGCAGAAGCTTCCTCAATATTTACGGTTTTGGCGGGAAAGTCATTTGAACGGCCGATGACGCATGATCTTATGCGGATTATTGTTGATGTACTTGAAGCAGAAGTAAGAGGAATCGAAATAACCGGCATTTCTGAGAATACATATTTTGCAAGAATTGTATTAAGCCGTGATGAGGATCTATTCTATGTGGACGCCAGGCCCAGCGATTCAATTGCCCTGGCCTTGCGGTGTAAGGCGCCAATCTTTGTGGACAAGGGTGTTCTGGATAAATATTCAAGAAGCATATCTATCAGTCAGAATGGTGAAGAGGGACATTTTGATAAAATAGATCCAGACGATTTCGGGTTATTGGATTTGTAAAGAAATGAATTAACAGAATCGTTCCAGGAAATCGGGTGCTATCCTGGATATAAAGGCTGATTATGAAAGTTTTACCATTTTTTTTAATGTGCATAATTTCTTTTTCTTGCGCTATTTCTCCTTTAAAAAGGGAGAAGGCTGAGGGGTTGAGTAATGAAGAAGATATGATCATTACTAAGATAAGAACCCTTGTTTTTGAGGAAGATTTTAAAGAAGTAAGGGAATCCGGAGAACGTTATCTGTTTAGTTATAAGGATAGTAAAAATGCCGGTGAAGTTCGAATTTATGTCGGTTCAGCGGATTTACAATTAGGTTATTTTGATTTCGCGATAAATGTAGTCAGCCCGGTTTTTGAGATGGACTATCCGGATAAACTTAAAGTTGACGCGTATATGATTGTGGCAAAAGCGGAAGCTGCTAAGGGGGGATCTCTAAAGGCGGTTGAAAATCTATTGAAGGCTGCAACTCTTCAAATTAGTGATTTGCAATTATTGGAAGCAAAAAAGCTGCTTCTTGAAAGAGAAGGAATGCTGCCTGTTGCTGATATTGAGGAATTGAGCAAAAGATACGATTCGTCATCTCTCCTACCGGTTCTGCTTGAAAAATATTTAAAACTAGCGGTGATATCAAAGAATAAAGAATATGAAAATCGAATCAGAAAGATGATTTTCAGACTTTCCGGCGTTGATTCAGCGGAGCAAAAACTGTCTAAGCAGGAAAAACCCGCACCCTTTCGAATAGGGATTATCTGTCCTCTTACAGGCAGGTTTTCTCAACTCGGGAAATCGTTTGTTCGCGGAGCGGTTCTGGCTTTGCAAGAGGCACGCAAGGAGGGTGTTGATAATCTAGAACTTATTGTCGGAGACACGAAAGCGAATTCTCTTGACGCTTGTTCAATCGCTGAAAGGCTTATAAGGGAAGAAAGAGTTGATATAATTGTCGGGGGGATTTCAAGCTCATCGACTGTAGCGGCAGCGCAGGTTGCCCAATCACATAAAACAGTTCTTTTTTCTCCTGTCGCTTCAGAAAGAGGGATTGATCGTATAGGAGATTATATTTTCCAGGATTTAAGAAATTATGAGGTTGAAATAATTACTATCTCGAAAGTCTCCTGTAGAGACCTTGGAATCAGAAGAATTGCTTTTCTCGCTGCAGATAATTCATTAAACAGGAGAATTGAATTTTTGCTGAGGGCTGAAGTAGAAAGAGAAGGAGGAATTATTTGTGTAGCTGATTATTATGAAGAGGGATCTACGGATTTTAGAAAAAATATTGATAAAATTAAAACTGCAGCTCCGGAAGCCCTTTTTATTCCTTCCGGGCAAGATGATCTCGTTCTGATTTTGCCGCAGCTTTCCTTCTATGAATTCGGGGTCCAATTGCTGGGACTGAGTAACTGGGATTCGGATGATTTGATACAGATAGCCGGAAAAGATATGAACGGCGCGCTATTTCCCGCCGAGACGGGATCGAATAATGATCGGCAATTGTATTTAACCGCGGCTGCCTACCTTGGGGAGCCTCGGGATGGAGCCAACCGTTTCGAAGTGGAAGGATATAAGGGAACAAAAAGAGTGATAGAACTTCTCGCTGTTAATACTCCGGAAATGAGTTTACGTGAAAGGATGGAATATTTAATAAACAACAGGCCGCATCCATACTTAAAAAGTATATCGAACAATGGAATTTTATTATTCACTGTAAGAAATAATAAAAAGGAATATTTTTTAACACACAAGGCTACTGATCTGGAGCGGAGCAGCACCCACCAATATTAATAGACGAATTGTCAATATTATTTTAATTCAATTATAATTTCATTTTCAGGTGTTGAATGAATATCATGCATTCCGCAGTATTGTTGTTTCCCGAGAGTTTGAACGAGAATCATGTGTTTTCCGGGGTTAATATGACTAAAGACAGCTAATCCGTTGCTATTTGTTGGAAGAGTAAGTACGTTGTCTATTGTAACATATATCCCCGGGATCCCTTGTCCATTAGATACTATTTTTATTCCAAGCGGATTGGATTTGATATATCTATTATCAAAATAATTAAGAATTGAGGAAAATATGTTTTCACTAACCAAGTTTATATAATCAGGATCAGATACGATTTCTTCCATAAGTTTTTCCGACAGAGAAGTGAAATGAATTTCACAGGCAGGGCAGGATGTTTGTGAAAGAAAGAAGTTAGCTGATTCCTCTATTAAAGCCTTATTGCCGGGGAAGATTTTTGCAAGAGAGGATTGAAAAAGAGAGGATATTTTAGTTCCTCCTTTACTGCCCGGATAATGGAGAATCGAATAATCCGGAATACTATTTTCCAATTTCAAGTCGTGATTGATTTCAATTGCCAGTTCTGGATTGAATCGGTTGATATTTGCGACTCTTTCCTGAATTGAGAGTGTTTCTTCACCTTTACGGGCCAATTGGGTGACAGCGCCGGCAGTTTTCAGAAGGACACTGAGGTTTTTGGCGATTTTGAGGTTTATAGAAGCCTCTTTCATCAACTTTTCACCTATAGTTCCCCCATAAGCTCCGCCAAGTGCCGGATTAAGCACAATTCTTCTCATGCCCAGGATTCCTTTAAAAAGAGGGGATAGCTTGACAATTGCCGCCTGCTTATCTTCTG
>JAUXHZ010000153.1 GCA_030621255.1 Candidatus Latescibacterota bacterium | reverse complement strand
GGGGGAGGTATCGGCAGACTGGAAGTACCAAAAGGAGAAAAACAACCGGGCTCGATGGAGTATGGAGTCTGTTATAACATCGAAGGTGGAATAAATGTCCGAGGATTCTGGAAAATAGGATTCTACGGGATAACAAAATATTTATACGCCAATAAAGAAAAAGCCGGCAAGAATGTAATAAATTTTAATGAATTTATTGTTCTGCTCGGCATTACCCTCAACTTTGGCTTGTAGATCCTTTAGGCAAGTGTAAAACCAGCTCGCGACAAATATCAAGATCAAAATTATTACCCTTAACTCATTTTTACCCCAACTTGTGGTTTCAAAAATTTTTACGCCTTATTGCCGCGCCATTCCTTATAAGGTTCAAGATCCGCTTTCCCCCTCTCGTAATCCCGGTGCCAATTTTCCGGTACAGGCATTTCCCTGTACAGTTCTTTTCTCCACGCCTCGAGCAGAAGGCGCGGCCTTTTCATAAAATCAGCTGCACAAAGAACCCTTTTTCCTGTTTTGGAAGAGACACGCTTCAACCAGGCAAGTCCTTCATCAAACCGAATAATATGATGATCGAGAATCAGAGTATCTACTTCCCGGGAAAGAGCCACTGCGTTGCGCCACGCAGCCCTTCTTTTTTCAGATGACAATCGATGTAAATACAAAGGAGGACCAGAAACAAATACTATATCCGGATGGTATTTTAATATCTGCGAAACTGGTTTTCTACTAAGCAACTGAATGTCAGAAGCATGGACAAAAACATTTCCCTCATCCTCAATTCTGGTCATCATCACCTCCCCAAGGAAACTATTTGCTTCACCGTGAGGTACAGGTCGGGAAAAGGAGATCGATCCATCACATTTCCCTTCAGCATTCTCCAAATTTCTGTTTAAAACATTCGCTAGCGATTCAGCTCTATTTTTCATTTTTAGAGAAAGTCCATTCAAACCCTTAACCCAGAAACGGGTTCCTCGCAACAAGTCGGTTATTCCCCCTATTTTAAGCTGGTATGGATTTGCATCTACCAAAGGAATATGATCTCCGTGATAATGACTAATCACTACATCGGTTGCGTTAGCTGCGGCGGATATAATCCTTTTACGGATACTTCTTCCTACCGCTACCTGAAAAGGATGAGGGAGCAACCCGTACCGGCTGTATCCTAAAGCTATCCCCGGATCAATTAATATCCTGCGGTCGTTGACTTCAACCATGCAGGAAAGCCCCCGAACCCCCAATGATTCCGTACCAAATATTTCAATACGCATTATTAAAATATCAACCTTTAATCAGTAAATAAAACAAAATATCTACGGCATTCCTCGTTTCCCTTTTACATTATCAGAATATTTGCAATTTTGTATAAATTTATTTTGAATTCATTCAGTTTCTCACATTTACTTACACTTTATACTGCTAGGTTCGAAATATTAATTTTGTTTGACTATAAAAACCGATAGCATATAGAATAAATCCAGATTTAAGTTTAAGATTATACGGAGCAGATATATAAAAAATCGCCCCTTTGATTTTCAGAATAATCGTATAAAGAAAGGAAACACCCTAAAATGAATGAACTCATGTGGAAGCCCTCTGAAGAAAGAATTCAAGCCACTAATATGTATGATTTCATAGGTTACATAAATAAGCGCTATAACAAGCAATTTGCCCTATACGACGAATTGTGGCAGTGGAGTGTTGACAATATCTCCTCTCTCTGGGAAGCTCTTTGGGATTATTTGGATATTATCCATTCGAAGCCTTACGATAATATCCTTGTTGACGGTGATAAAATGCCCGGCGCTAAATGGTTTACCGGAGCCCGGCTGAATTTCGCCGAAAACCTTCTGCGTTACAGAGACGCCCGTCCTGCTATAATCGCTAAAGGGGAGAAGACCGATATAGTTCAAATATCATACGAGCAATTGTATGACAGTGTAGCCCGTCTTGCAAAATCGATGAGAGAAATGGGGATTTGTTCCGGTGATAGAGTTGTGGGTTATATGCCCAATATTCCGGAAACTATTATCGCGATGCTTTCCGCTGTATCTATCGGCGCCACATGGTCATCCTGTTCCCCAGACTTCGGAATCGGCGGAGTACTCGACAGATTCGGCCAGATAGATCCAAAAGTGATATTCACCGCGAACGGTTATTCCTATAATAACAAAACTTTCGACTCTCTTGAGCAGATATCCGGCATACTCGGCAAACTGCCGTCGATAGAAAAAGTAATAGTCATCCCTTTTACTGAAAGCGTCCCGGATATCTCAGCCATCCCCAACGCCGTTTTGTATGATGATTTTATCTCAAAGGAAGAGGGCCTTGAAATCGAGTTTGAACAGCTCCCCTTCGATCACCCCCTTTACATTATGTATTCATCGGGGACAACCGGCTTGCCGAAATGCATGGTACAGAGCGCCGGAGGAATTCTTCTCAACCAGCTGAAAGAACTTTCCCTGCATACCGATGTTAAGCGCGAGGACAAAATATTCTATTTCACTACATGCGGCTGGATGATGTGGAATTGGCTGACAAGTTCCCTTGGCCTGGGCGCCACCGTCGTTTTGTTCGACGGTTCACCTTTATACCCCGATCCGGGCGCTCTTTTTAAACTTGCCGAGGACACAGATATCACAATCTTTGGAACAAGCGCAAAATACTTATCCGCAGTTAACAAATCCGGGCTTAAACCCTGTGATAAATACAATCTCGGCACTTTGAAAGCCATATTATCTACCGGGTCACCTCTTCACATAAGCGAATTTGAATACGTTTATGAATATATCAAAAAGGATCTCTGCCTTTCCTCTATCGCCGGGGGGACCGATCTTAACGGCTGTTTCGCTGCCGGCAATCCGACAGGAGCCGTATATAAAGGAGAACTTCAATGCAGGACTCTCGGAATGAATGTTCGTTCCTTTGACATCAACGGCACTTCAGTAGAAAAAGAACAGGGTGAACTCGTTTGCTTATCCCCTTTCCCATCAATGCCGATATATTTCTGGGACGATAATAATGGTGAAAAATATCACAAGGCTTATTTTGACGTCTATCCGAATATATGGAGACATGGCGATTTTATAAAGATCACCGAAACCAACGGTGTTATTTTCTACGGAAGGTCGGACGCCACTCTTAATCCTGGTGGGGTCCGTATAGGAACCGCCGAGATATACCGGCAGGTTGACACAATCGAAGAAATCCGGGACAGCCTCGTTATAGGCCAGGACTGGGGAGATGATGTTCGCATTATCCTCTTTGTCAAACTCACAGAAGAAGCGGAACTCACTGACGATTTAAAAAAAGTAATCAAAAAAACAATAAGAGAAAATTCCTCGCCGAGGCACACACCGGCAAAAATTATCGAAATTGCCGATATACCCTATACGATAAATATGAAAAAGGTAGAAATAGCGGTAAAGAATATTATTCACGGCAAACCTATAGATAATCAGGATGCCTTAAGAAACCCGGAATCACTGGAGCTTTACAGAAATATACCTGAACTTGAAACCGATTAGATGCCCTTCTGACTTTATAGAATGCTGAAAGAGACTAAGCGGAAGGAGCCCTTACTTATTAATCTTCATAGCATCCTATTTTGCGGGAAATAACCAGCCGCTGAACCTCAGAAGTACCTTCACCTATAGTAAGCAATTTGTAATCACGGTAAAATCTTTCTATGTCATATTCCTTCATCAGGCCGTAACCGCCAAAGATCTGAACTGCTTCATTAACAACCCTGCCCATAACTTCCGAACAGTACAGCTTCGACATTGCCGCCTGCTTATTAAAAGGTTTTCCAGCGTCTTTCAGCATACAAGCCTTATAAAGCAAGCTCCTCGCCGCCTCAATCTCCATCGCCATATCCGCCAGTTTAAAAGAATTCGCTTGGAATGTGGCAATCGGCCGGCCGAACTGCTCACGTTCTTTCGCGTATTTCAGGGCAAGCTCAAAAGCCCCCTGCGCGCCTCCCAACCCCATAGCCGCAATAGCAAGCCTGCCGTTATCGAGAGTTTCAAGCATGTAATGAAAGCCTTCACCCCTCTTACCCAGAAGA
>JAUXHZ010000072.1 GCA_030621255.1 Candidatus Latescibacterota bacterium | reverse complement strand
CTTTGTGGTAAGGGATAATTGGCAGAAACGCGGTATAGGCACTCATTTGATGAATAAGTTGATAGAGATAGCGAGAGAGAAAAGCATCAAGGGGTTTAAAGCGGATGTTTTGGTGGAGAACAGGGAGATGCTTTCGCTCTTTCACAATTGCGGCTATCAGGCTAAAACAAAACTTGAAGAGGGAAGTTATTTGGTTTTAGTAGATTTTGCCGAAGAAAAGAATAAATAGCATAACGCATTTTATCCGGGCGCTGACCCCGTGTGCGCTGGATTGAAGTGTGCTTATTTGCCGGGCATTTGTTGATTCCGGATACAGAGGTTGAAAAAAATGAAAGATATCAGAAAAGGCAAAGCCGCCTTTGTTTACGCGAGCAGGCTTTCTGAATTTAAATTCAGCCCGGAGCATCCCTTTAAACCCCTGAGGGTTGAAAAGGTTTATGAAATGTGTGAAAGAAAAGGGCTTTTCTCCGGTCCTTCGGTAGCCGTTATCAAGGTTGATGAAGGGGATGAAGAGAATCTGGGAATTTTCCATACAGCCGATTATATCGATCTGTTAAAGAGAGCGGGCAGCGGCAGTGACGTTGATATAGATATGCTTTATCACGGAATAGGGACTATGGAAAATCCGATTTTCAGGGGGCTGTACCAGTTTTGTCTTCTCTCTGTTGCCGCTACTCTAAAAGCGGTTGAAATGGTGACCGATGGTTTTGAAAGCGCGTTTAACCCCTGCGGCGGGTTTCATCACGCACATTCAGACCGCGCCGGCGGATTCTGCTATGTCAATGACGCTGTGATAGCGATAAAGAAATTAAGGGAGCTCGGCAGGAGAGTCGCGTATGTGGACATCGACGCCCATCACGGCGATGGAGTACAGGATGCTTTTTACGATGACCCGGAGGTTCTCACTATTTCAATCCATGAGTCGGGAAGGACTCTTTTCCCCTGGGGAGGTTTTGAGAATGAAATCGGCAAGGGTAAGGGAAGAGGATTCAATATTAATATTCCCATGGAGCCTGATACTGATGACGAGGTATTTACTCTTCTTTTCAATAATATAGTGATAGATGCTGTCAGGAGGTTTGACCCCGATGTGATTGTGGGGCAGTTCGGAACAGACACTTCGGCGACAGATCCGCTGACTCATCTGAAAATGACCAATAACGGCTATATTGAAGCGATTGAACTCATGCATAAAAACTTTCCGAAGATAGTCGCCCTTGGCGGCGGCGGATATAACATGAAAAGTGTTGTAAATGGCTGGACGCTGTTATGGGCGGAGCTCGCTGGACTTGAGACGGGCGGCGGCTACGGCGGGGCAATTGGCGGAGTCCTGATGGGTGACAGTTCGATAGAGGGAGTGGATCTAAGGGATATGCGGTCCTATATTTCGGGGCCTGCGAAGAAAGAACTGGTCCAAAGTGCCGAAAAGCTGATTTCTTATTATAAAGAAAAAATTCAATTGTTAATTTAAGCAGGGAGATGATGGCAATTGTATGATGACAATTTCAAAATAGTAGAAGCAAAACTAAACGCGCTGCTGGGCGCTGTAAGAGAAAGCGGATTGGCGAAGGATATTGAGAGGGAGCTTATCAGGGGAGTTGATGATATTCATTACAATCGGTTTAAAACCGAGGATGAATACTTTGGCTTTTTCGAAAATATTGTACGGATTTCCAGGCCCGTTCTTCTTGAACGTAACTGGGAAGAGGCGTGGGGCAATCTTTTCTCCCAGTTTGTTTATTCTATAATGGATTCCGAGCGCGGTACGGAGATTATTATTTCACGGCTGTTTGGGAAGGAGCCTTTGCCGGAAGAAGCCGGGAAGGAACAAATATTATGCATTAATCCCGGATCTACTTCGACGAAAGTCGCTCTTTACGATGGAGTACGGTTGGTGTTGGAGGAAGAAGTTCATTTGCCGCCGGAGTATGACGACAGCGTTGAGGCCCGTACTGAAATGGTTGGAAAATGGTTGGAAAAGTCCGGTGTTGGAAAGGGTGGCCTTCAGGGGATAGCCTGCCGCGGAGGCTTTGTAAAGGGTGTTTCAACGGGAACGTATCATGTTTGCTCTGAGATGATAAATGACATACGGAATCCGGTTATAGATCACGCTTCCAATATGGGAATTCAAATAGGGATGGAACTCCTGAAAAATTTCGCCGCTGCGGAAGATGTGCTCGTAACAATGACCGATCCGGTAGCTTCGGACGAAATGGGAATTGTATCAAGACTTACAGGAATTCAGAAGCTCCTTCGGGACGGTAGGGGAGCTCATTATCTAAACCACAGGGCTGTACACAGACTGACCTGTTCAATTCTCGGTATTTCAGAGAATGACATTTCCACGATTGGCGCCCATGTAGGCGGCGGGATCTCTGTAGTAAGGCATGAAGCAGGGAAAATAGTCGATTTGGTTAACGCCTTCTCGGGAGTGCCGAGCGCTAACCGGTGCGGCAATATTCCCCTGGATGTAATGCTTCATTCAATTGATGAAGGGAAAATGAGTCTTCCGGAACTCAGAAAATATCTCTTTGGAGCTGGAGGAATGCTTGATTTAACCGGCACAAATGACTTCAGAGCTCTTTTGCATTTCAAGGAATCGGGGGCTATCAGTAAACAGCGGGAAAAGATAGAACTTGTAATTGATTTTATGAGTGGAAATGTCGCGGGCGCGATAATGAAACTTGCCGCTGTCGAGAAGAAGATTGCACTCGTAATACTAACGGGAGGACTTTCTAAAAGTAATGAATTCACGGTAAAAATTAAAGAGAGGCTTTTCCCCTATTTCCCGGTTGGTGTAATCCCCGGATCGATTGAACACGAATCGCTTGTAGCGGGGCATATGAGGGCCAGATACATGCCTTCTACGGTAAAGGATTATGTCAGGGAACGAAACTTACTTAAAGAAAAGAGGAAAGAGGAGAATAGAATTCTTACTACGGAAATATTCTCGGATCCACAACTTCGAAAGAAAGAAGACGAGCCTGTAACGAGCCTGGATGAAGTTGTTTATATGGCGAGGTCTCTTGTTGCCAGGAAGAGGGCTCCAATGATCGCGGTAGTAGGGGCCGAAAACGAAGATGCTGTAGTTGCGGCAAAACAGGCGAATGAAGAGGGACGTTATCCGATAGCGAGATTTCTTCTGATCGGCGATTATTACGAGATCAACAGGATTGCCTGGGAGTATGATATTAAAGTGGATGGTGATAATTATACGATCATTGATTCAGCTAATCCCGTGGAAAAGGCCGTTTCACTGCTCGACTCCGGTGAAGCTGATCTTCTTATGAAAGGCGGGGTTAAAACAGCCGATATTATGAAAGGGACTCTCCACTATTTCAAAAGTAGCGGCAAAATGAAAAAGGGGAATATATACAGTCATGTCGGGGTTTTCCAGATTCCGACATATCCGAAACTTCTCTTTGTTTCCGACGCGGCTCTTATCCCTAACCCGAACCGGAAGATCAAAAAAAAGATACTTGAGAATGCTGTTTCGATAGCGAAACTGCTAAATGTGATTAATCCCCGTGTTGCTATTATCTCGGCCGTGGAGACGATGAATCCCAGTGTTGAATCATCGATGCTTGCAGGAGAGCTGGCGAAGGAATATTCCGACAGAACAGACTGCATAGTCGAAGGCCCCCTTTCCCTGGACATTGCTATGGATCCGCACAGCGCGCGTGAGAAGCACTACAGCGGCAAAATTAAAGGTAATGCGGATATTCTTATAATGCCCGATATAGAAGCGGGGAATGTTGTTTACAAATCGCTCACCGTCTCATCCGGCGCTTATCTCGCGGGTGTTATCGTCGGCGGTGGGATTCCGATCGTTTTAACTTCAAGGGGGGATTCCGCACGTTCCAAACTTGCCTCAATATGCCTCGCCTCCATTGTGGCGATGAGGCAGGGTGATATCTCAGGAGATGAATAAACCGGTTTAATCTGAAATCGTTGCGCTCTCCGGTCTGTCAAAATAAACTTTCCACTATCAGGCTACGCTATCAGGGACAGTTAAAAATGAAGGCGCAGGTATTTATTCATTACTTTAATCACTTCATCTTTACATTCGCCGCATACCGTTCCGGCCTTTGTCATTTCCTGCACTCTTATGTAATTACGGGCTCCTTCCAGGACAGCATCTTCTATTTCGTGCTCGGAGACATTCATGCATTCGCAGATTATTCTGGTTTCCTCTTTTTTTATTTTGTCTTCCATCTTATTTCGCCGATAATAATCCTCTATCGCCGCTTTCAGCGCCTTGTCTCCCATAACTGAGCAGTGGATTTTGTTTTCGGGCAGCCCTCCCAGCTCTTTTACAATTTCTTTCGGGGAAATCTTGTACGCTTTTTCCAGAGACATACCGATGGCAAGCTCCGACAATTTGGAAGTGGTAGCAATCGCGCTGGCACAGCCGTAAGTTTTCCATTTACAGTCTGTGATGATCTGTTTTTCACTGTCAACCTTGATCACGAACAGCATTTCGTCGCCGCATTTAACATTCCCTGTTTTTCCGTACCCGTCGTGATCATAGGAATCGAGGTCGTCCAGCACATTCCTGGGATTTATGAAATGATCTTTTACATTTTCGGTATAAATCCAGTTCAAATCTTCCATTTTGATTCTCCGTTTTAGTAGCGTGAGGAAATTTTTCTCAATTTGGGAATGATGCGCGTGAAAGAGTCAATGGTGTATTCGATATCCTCGGGTGTTGTTTCTCTGCCCATACTGATTCTGATCGACCCGTTGGCAAACTCTTCCGAGATGCCGGTAGCGAGGATAACGTGAGAGGCGCCGAGTGAACCTGAAGAGCAAGCTGATCCTGTTGAAACAGCAATTCCGGCCAGATCGAGATGGAGCATGATTGCTTCACCTTCTACTCCCTTGAAGGAAACGTTTAAGGTGCCCGGGATAGATTCCGTGGGATGGCCTATGAACTTAATGTCAGGAATATTTGTTTCAATACCCTCTTTGAGAGTTTTTTTCAATTTCAAGAGGCGCTCCGCTTCCTCTTCCATCTCAATTTTTCTCATTTCTACGGCCTTACCGAATCCGACAATACCGAGTGTGTTTTCGGTGCCGGCTCTTCTGCCTCTTTCCTGATGGCCTCCACGGATCAGCGGACAAAAAGGGATGCCGGTTTTTACGTACAAAGCTCCGATCCCCTTTGGGCCGTACATTTTATGAGCGGATAACGTCAGGAAATCGACCCCGAGTTCGTTCACATCGACCGGTATCTTCCCAACAGCTTGAACCGCGTCAGTGTGGAAGAAAGCGCCATTTTCGTGTGTGATTTCAGCGAATTTCTTTATATCCTGGATTGTGCCGATCTCATTATTTGCCATCATTATTGAGACAAGGAGAGGTTTGTCGGCGAGTTTTTCCTCCAGTTCGCTGATATTGATTTTCCCGAATTCATCTGTCTGTAAGTACTCAGCATCGACCGCGGAGGCCGACAAACATTCGCAGGTTTCAAGAATGCAGGGATGTTCAATAGATGTTGTAACAATCCGCGGTTTGGCAAACCCCCGCACATTGCATTTCTTGAGCTGACAGGTAAGAAGAGATAAGACCGAGTTATTTGCTTCCGATCCGCTTCCGACAAATATAATTTCACCCTGAGCGGCGCCTATGAAGGAAGCTATTGTATTTCTTGCCGTTTCGATGTTCTCGCGGGCGTTTCTTCCGTAAGAATGCATACTGGAAGGGTTTCCGAAAACATCTATTTTTTCTATCATCTCTTTCTTAACTTCCGGATGGAGCGGTGTGGTGGCATTGTTATCAAGGTATATTTGTCTTTTTTCCATTATTCCCTCAGCGACAAGGTTAACAAGAAAATTTAATTTCACTTAAAATGTAAGATTATTTTCATATATTTGCAATTGTTTTAGCGGCTATTTGGAGAAAGATCGCGGATGTTGATAAACTCTTGGATTTGGACGATATAAGAGACCTTGGAATTTTTTCTATCGGCCTGTACATGGAAATTGCAATCCCGGTAGCACTGTAAGATTCGCACACTTCACATTAAGAATAACTCGTTCATTTTTCCGGCTTGATTTTGTTGATCAGAGTGGTGAACCGTGGATCCTCGCAGATTGAGTCAAAAGCCGGATCAAGGTTTATGACCATCAACCATTGGTCACGTTCTTCATATGCTTTATCCAGCCAGGCGAATGCCTGA
>JAUXHZ010000254.1 GCA_030621255.1 Candidatus Latescibacterota bacterium | reverse complement strand
CAGTTCATCCGGAGCACTTTCTACATAGCATCCAGTTGCTACAATAATTGAATTGGGCGCTTTTCTTCTAGCTCGTCTTATTGCATTTCTGGATCTGGAATCCGTTTTAGCTGTTACAGAACATGTATTTATTATATAGAAATCGACGGTCTCGGAAAACCTGCGGAATTCATATCCCATTTTCTCAAGATTATAACGAAGACATTCAGATTCAAATTGATTCAATTTGCAACCGAGAGTCTTGATTGAAAATGTATTTCTTTTTTTAACGTACCCGTGTCTCATTTCCTGCCACTAACAAGATTAATGAAATGAGGGTGGAAATTCCACCCTCATAAACTTTTCAAAGATACGGATTCATGTTGATCTTACTATTTTGTCTCCACGTCGGGTTCATCTTCAGATTTAACATCCGGAGCATCTTCTTCCGCAGTTTCATCTTCAGATTTAACATCCGAAGCATCTTCTTCCGTAGTTTCATCTTCAGCCGAAGGGATCGCTGCTTCTTCCTCTGAATCCTTTTCTTTTCCTTTCACCGTGGCAGTTTTTGCTTCTTCATCTTGCTCGGAAGGAACCACATCCTCAGCTGTACCGCCCGCTTTTTGATCTACCATTTCTTCATTTGCATTTTCATCGTCGGCATCTTCGGAGATGCTTTTTTCCTTAGCGTCTTCATCCATCTCTTCCGATGAAATATCCGAGTTCTCTTCCTCAAGAAGATCAGCTGGATCTGGAATTTTTAAACCTTCAAGGAATTTGTCATATTCCGTTTTATCCTTGTCCTCAAAAAAAGCATTGATACTCAGAACAATCTTTTTGTTGGGAGGATCCATTTTGATCACCTTGAGTGGAATCGTGAAGCCCGCATCGAAATAAAGAGAAGGCTTTTTCAGATTTTCGAGTCCCATATGAGAAATAGGGACAAAGCCCTCAACATCATCTTTTATTTCAACAACTGCGCCGCGGTCAAGTAATCTGGATATCTTACCCTCAATTTCTTTTCCAACGGCAAATTCCTCCGCAAGATTATCCCACGGGTTTTCCTGAACTTGTTTGATCCCAAGGCTGATACGTCTTTTATCGCTATCTATATCAAGAACTACAACCTCAACTTCCTGTCCCTTTTTAAGCACTTCAGATGGATGGCGAACTCTTTTTGCCCATGACATATCCGAAATATGAACAAGCCCGTCAATTCCATCTTCAATTTCTACAAATGCTCCAAAGTTCGTGAGATTTCTCACCTTTCCAAGCAACTTGGTGCCGGGTGAATATTTTTTCTCAAGCGACTTCCATGGATCAGGTTCAAGTTGTTTCAAACCTAGAGAAATTTTTTCATTTTCCTTATCCACATTAAGAACAACCGCCTCAACATGGTCGCAAATACCTACTACCTTTGAGGGGTGTTTTACATGGCGGGTCCATGACATTTCAGAGATATGAATAAGTCCCTCGACACCCTTTTCAAGCTCTACAAAAGCTCCGTAATCGGTTATCGAAACGACCTTTCCTTTAACTGTCTCTCCAACAGGGAATTTCTTATCAACATCTTTCCATGGATAGGGAGTGAGTTGCTTGAGTCCAAGAGAAATTCGTTCACGTTCCCTGTCGAAATCAAGTATTTTAACCTGAAGTTTGTCACCGATCGCGACAAATTCCGACGGATGACTTATTCTTCCCCATGTAAGGTCTGTTAAATGGAGGAGGCCGTCAATACCACCGAGGTCGACAAAAGCGCCAAAATCAGTAATGTTCTTTACAACACCCTCGCGAACTTCTTCAATTACAAGTTCGTTAAGAAGTTGCTCCTTCTTTTTCTCACGCAGTTTCTCGAGAACGATGCGTCTTGAAACAACAATATTACGCCTGCGCTTGTTTATTTTAATGATCCGGCATTCCATCTCTTCGCCGATCAATTTCTCAAGGTCGGGAATTTGTCTTAAAGCTATCTGGGAACCGGGCAGAAAAGCGTCAACTCCCATAAGCTTTATCATAAGACCGCCCTTAATTCGCCTGTCTACAATAGCGCTAACTGTTTTTTCATTGTCATACGAGTCTTTGATCTCATTCCAGGCTTTATGGAAATCAGCTTTTGTTTTGGAGAGAACAACCAGGCCATCCTGATTTTCAAGTTTCTCAAGAAAAACGTCGAATTCATCACCTGTTTTTATCTCGGTGCAGTTTTTAAACTGGTGAATAGGGATTGTTCCTTCACTCTTGAAACCTATATCGAGAATGACTTCCTTTTCATCGACGGAATAAATCTTCCCCTTTATAATTCTGCCTTCTTTGAGCTCAACAATTTCTACGTTGTCGTCAAGTGATCCATCTGAAAAGAAAATATCTTTTTCATTTTCCTTTCCAAGCTCTTCGGAGGACACATACGCGAATTCTTTTAGATAACCTATTTTTACATTTTTACCTGTATCACCTTCTTCCTTTTTATCTTTTTTTGCTTCCAGGGTGTGATCCCTGTCCAGATTCGTATTTTCTTGTTCCATTAATAAATCGCCCCTTTCAAATTTTTTTATGAGTTATGATAGATTTTTTTTGCCTGATGCGCAAGTAAATTTTAATAGCAGAACTTCATATAGAGGCTGCTAACGTACGAAGTCTCTTTTTTACATCTTCAATAATCCAATCCGGCGTTGATGTACCTGTGGCCAATCCTATTTTGCCGACTCTTTCAAACCATCCTGCATCAATATCGTCGGGAATTTCAATATGCTTTGAAAAAATACCGTTATCGAGGCACATCGTATGTAACCGCTTAGTATTAGAGCTTCCCTTTCCCCCTATGATAAGCAGCATATCAACTTTTTCCGCGA
>JAUXHZ010000250.1 GCA_030621255.1 Candidatus Latescibacterota bacterium | reverse complement strand
AACAATTCACAAGTAAATGCAGCATTACGAAAAGCTGGATGCTACAAATGTTTCAGTGTAAATTTTGTGGGCAATCTTCGCGGAGGAAGGAAAGTTCCTCCGCTGTTTTGTTTTAGGGGCAAATGTTACAGAACGAAATTTCCCAAGTGCAAATGATTATTGCAGTAGAATTGAGAGTTTAGCGGCCGGGCAATTCGTTCTTTGCATCTTGCAACTCATACTGGAATCGGCAGTTATGTATACACGGACCCCTTTTTATTATTCTGGAACCTATTTTGCGGTGTAGTGGCAAATAGTTGCAGGATATGTAAAAACTTGATGGAGTGCCGATCCGGTGGTGTGATGATGTGAGGTGGTGGGGTTGTCACTCCTTCAAGATTGCCAACTGTAGTGGGAATTAACTAGAGGATACAGGGTTAACACCTTCAACTTTGATTCCGATAAGATTTACAAGATCATTCCTGAGTGTATTTACATCCAGTTTGCGTTTTAACTTGCCGTCAATAGCGATTGAAACCATTCCATTTTCCTCACTGACGATAATATTAATAGAATCAGTTTCTTCTGATAGGCCAATAGCGGCACGGTGTCTGGTTCCAATTGTTTGACTTAGGCGGGGATTTTGAGAAAGAGGAAGAATGCATCCCGCGGCAACAATTCTGCTCCCTTCTATAATGACTGCTCCGTCGTGCAGGGGAGAGTTTGCTGTAAATAGTGTGACGAGGAGGTCATCCGTTACCTTTGCGTCTAATGGGGTGCCTGTTTCGATAAAGTTCTTCAATCCAATGTTTCGCTCGATTGAAATAAGGGCGCCTAATCCTCTTTCGCTGATTTGGAAACATGCTTTTGCAATTTCATTAATAGTTGTTGATTCTTCAACCTTGAAAAATGGTCTCAGAACAGGGTTTTCTCCAAGTTTTGTAAGCGCCTTCCGCAACTCCGGCTGAAAGAGAATCACAAAGGCTATCAACCATACGGTTTTAAGGCTGCCTAACATCCAGTTAAGGGCGTTTAGATTGAGCCACCGAGCAATAAGGCTCACTATGATAAGTATGAAGAGCCCGCCAAACATCTGAATCGCCCTAGTCCCCTTCATTGACAGGTATAGCCTGTAAAATATAAAGGCAACTATGAGAATATCGAGTATATCGACTATTATGTGAAATTGATAACTGCTCATTGCTTAATTATTTCTCCATTTATTGCGTTCCAAACCTTTATAAAGTCATTTGTTTCTTTAACATCATGTACTCTGACAATATTTACTCCCTGCTGAAGAGATCTTGAAAGTGCCGCAAATCCGCCATAAATGCGCTTGTCAGTGTCGTGTCCCGTTAATAATCCTATAAAGGATTTGCGTGAATATCCTATTAAAACGGGAAAGCCAAGTCCTTTGAAACTTAATAATTCCCGTATGATATCCAGGTTGTCTTCTAATCTTTTACCGAAACCTACCCCTGGGTCAATAATTATTTTATCTTTTGATATTCCGCGTTCTGTGATTTCCTTTATTTTATTTTCAAGCCATTTAATAATTTCAGAAACCGGATCTGTATAATATGGGTCATTCTGCATTGTCTCGGGCGTTCCCAGCATATGCATAATTATTACGGCGGCGCCTGTTTCTACGGCTACATCAAGCATTTTAGGGTCATGCGTAAGCCCGCTTATATCGTTTATGATCTCCACTCCATTGTCAGCGGCCATCCGGGCCACTTCTGATTTTCTTGTATCAATCGATATTGGAACCGGTAGTTTACCCGACAATATTTTTAAAACTGGTTTCACTCGTTTGATTTCTTCCTCGAGGCTGGTACTTTTTGAGCCTGGCCTGCTGGATTCGCCGCCGATATCTATAATTGAAGCGCCTTCTTCTACCATTTCAAAAGCTTTCTCACAGGCCCTGCCGGGGTCGATGTAAAGTCCCCCGTCGCTAAAGCTGTCGGGGGTAATATTCAGGATTCCTGAAAGAAGCGGTCCCTTTGTAAAATCGATGATATGATCTCGAAGCTGGATTTGACGCGGCACATTCATATAGGTGCGCGCGAGATTCGATATTTCTTTTCCAAGTTTTTCAAGGCCAAATGGCTGGGATGCCAGTTTGTTCTCCAGAGTGAAGAGTTTTCGTTGGTCTGAAATGATATAAACGGTTGATAAATCAGGCTTTCCGGTAATCACATCTCTGTGTACAGCAGCTTCCTGGCCAAGGGAAAGAAGTTGCTGCTTTATTATGTTAGCGGCTGGAGGGGACACATTATCAATCCGGATCACCCAGTTTTGAGTTTTTTGACTGATAATTTCAATCCCCTCAACATCCACGCCGGAGGCAATGAGATGTTTTCTGAGGATCGCCGTGTCTCCTGAAGGAAGAAGACGTAAATTATATTTCATAAAACCTTAATTGAATTGTATTAAATATGGAAACCCAATCGCGTCAATTGTTCTTGTCAGGTTCTTTGCCCAGGTCTGCTTTATTCTCCCTGCCGGAAGATTTGTTTCCTGCTATTTTCCCCTCTCCTGAAGTTTGGGGGTTTTCTTCCTGACCGCCGGTTTCTGCCACTTTATCTTCATCGTCTGATTTATCTTCTTTGTTTGATTGATCTTTAGGGGATGATTCATCCACGGGGCTCGATTTTTTGTCATTGGTTATTACTTTGTCCAGTGTTCCACCGCCGAGCAGTATCTTGATCTCTTCTCCGTCAAGCGATTCTCTTTCCAGAAGAGCAGTAGCCACCTTATGCAGGTCCTCCTTATGTTCTGTGAGAATATCTTTAGCCTTTTGATAGCATTCATGTATGATTTTTTTGATTTCATTATCAATTTCCCTTGCAGTCTCTTCACTGAATTCGTTTCTC
>JAUXHZ010000030.1 GCA_030621255.1 Candidatus Latescibacterota bacterium | reverse complement strand
ACCTTGAAATACCAGCTCATAGAATTGTAGTTGAGAAAAGAAACGGGGATAAAGCGACCTCCCCCGCAAATCTAACTATCCAGGACAGTTGGTATGAGATTACTTTCACCAACAACCTGATGCTATTTCTGCAGGTCAGGCAAGGAAGACATGGCGCGTATCCGGCCGGTTTTCTTGCTTTGCGAAGTGAATTTAAAAATGGCAACGAGAATACAAAAAAAGCTTTTATGCTGGAAATGAAAAAAACAGTAGCCGGTGTTACCGAGTTGCCTTTCCAGGGAATCATAGTAGAAACAGTCAGAATTGCAAAATAACACTTATGAGGCCTCCCTCAGTCAAGGGATAAAATTATCCTGTTACCGGCGGCTCCTGTCGCCGGTGAAGGCTACGTTAGGGCGACTTTTTGTATTCGTAAAATATTCAGTTGAATTTCTAAAATCGGGCTTGACAATCGATGAGTATGTTATTACAATGTAATTACGGGAGGTGATTTTGCATGAAATCAAAGATTGTCAAGATCGGGAATTCGCAAGGCATCAGGATTCCTAAGCCGATTATCGCACAGCTTGGAATAGAACAAGATATCGAAATCATTGTTGAGGATAATCGTCTTGTTATTAGCCCGGCGGAACGGCCTCGCGCTGATTGGTCCGCGGCATTCCAAAAAATGGCCAAGCATGGAGACGACAAGTTACTTGATGTTGGAGAAATATCATCTACAAGATGGGATGAGGAGGAATGGGAGTGGAAGTAAAGCGTTTCGAGATTTACTTAGTAAATCTCGATCCAACGATCGGAAGTGAGATTAAGAAAACACGTCCGTGCCTTGTTATTTCACCTGATGAAATGAACCATAATATCCGTACTATAATTGTTGCGCCGCTAACAACAAAAGGCAGGCAATATCCGACAAGGGTGACCTGCCGTTTTAAGGGCGCAAACGGACAGGTTGTGTTAGATCAGATTCGTACGATTGACAAGGAAAGACTCATAAAGAAATTGGGCCGTTTAGATCGACGATCAACGTTTAAAGTATTGTCAGTACTTGCTGAAATGTTTGCGCCCTAAATATCATATCCGGACTCCTTCTGCAAGTGTCATTTCTTCTGGTTGGCCGGCTGTTCAGAGATCTCCGGGCCATGATGGAGTATTCGCGTTGAGCGGGAGCCTAAAAGCAATGCCGGCTGTAAGTATTTCTATTCCCGCTTGTCCTCAATATTTATATTGCTCTCTTTCTTTGGATTTTATATAATCAAGTTCACTCTTGACTTGCCGGGTGCTGTTTGTTATGTATAAATTCGCAAGTTTTTTAAGGAGGTAGGGTAAGTGTACGCGATTGTAGATATTGCAGGAAAACAGATAAAGATTGAAAAAAACGAGAATATTCACGTCCCGCTTATCGATATGGAAGTCGGTAGTACTGTTACGTGTGATAATGTATTGTTCTACTCCGATGATAAGGGTGTAAGAATAGGCCGGCCCCACCTGGACGGTGTTAAAGTAACCGCGGAAATTCTTGAGCATGGCAGCGATAACAAGATTGTTGTATTCAAGATGAAACGCAGAAAGAAATACCGCAGAAAAAGAGGGCATCGCCAGAGATATACTCTTTTGAAAATCAAGGAAATATCAGCTTAGAAAGAGTTAAGGAGAGGCTGTTATGGCACATAAAAAGGGTGTTGGTAGTTCCAAGAATGGTAGAGACAGTAACGCGAAATCGTTCGGTGTGAAGAGATACGGTGGGCAAGAAGTTAATGCCGGCACGATACTCGTACGTCAGAGAGGTACAAAAATTCACCCTGGTCAGAATGTGCGTAAGGGAAGGGATAATACTCTTTTTGCCTTGATTGACGGTTATGTCAAATATGAAAGATTGAATAAGAAAAGAAAAAAGGTGAGTGTTTACGTTAATTAACCTTTACGGATAATAGTAACAGTGAACCTTTGAAGAATCCTAAGCTTTGTAGAGAGCTGAGGATTCTTTTTTTTGAGCAATTGAGAAATATATGTTAGTCTGAGAATATACACGATTTCTTATTGAAGAAATTTAGTAATGATTTAAAAGTGCGGCGGGTTGATTGTATTTAGAATTTCGGAGGTATTGTTATGAAGCTTAATTATCTTGGGCACGCCTGCTTCGAATTGATTCTTGAGGATGGGAGGAAGATCATTTTTGATCCCTATGAGGCTGGTTCCTATGATGGCGCTCTTGCATATGGTCCCATCAAAGGAAATTATGATATCGCCGTGGTAAGTCATAGCCACGCCGACCATCGTTGCGAGAATCTGATTTCGGGGATAAAAAACGTTGTTGAGAGCGAAGGTGATTTTTTGTTCGATGGTGTTGAAATAAAGACTTTCCCAACATTCCATGATGAATCTGAAGGTAGCGAGCGCGGAAATAACCTGATTTCCATAGTAAAAACAGGGCGAATTTCTGTTGCCCATCTTGGTGATCTTGGTCACACTATTTCACCGGAGGAAATCCCCGAGCTTGTAAATATTGATATAATGCTGATTCCGGTGGGAGGGTATTTCACGATTGATGCCGCCGCGGCTCATAAAATAGTAGAGGACTTTAATCCATCGATCGTTGTGCCGATGCATTTTAAAACGGAGAAAGTAGCGTTTCCTATCGAATCGGTTGAAAAATTTCTTGCGCTTGAAAATAAGGTTGAAAGAACAGACGGTAGTGAGTTTAATATCACAGAGGCCATTCTGGGCGGGGAACAAAAAACTATAGTACTTAACCCCGCGCTATAATATTGTATAAAATATTGAGTTGCAGGAGCATAGGTATATTGGTGATTGGAGCCGGCGAACTTAAGTTTATACAGCAATCGCAAGTGAAGTACCTCACGGATTTATTTCCTTTCAAGTTTAGCGGGAGGACACAATGAGAGAAATTGAAAGCAGCATAATAACAGAGGCTGTCGCCAAGCTTTGCATGGAGGCTAATTTTAAGCTTGAGGATGATGTCCAGGAGAGTCTTGAAAAGGCTTATGAAACTGAGAAATCTCCTGTAGGGAAGGAAGTTCTCAAACAGATTCTCGATAATTCCCGGATTGCCTCAACAGAGAGAGTTCCGATATGCCAGGATACAGGAATGACAGTGATCTTCGCCCAGCTTGGACAGGATTTGCATATCGTTGGAGGCGGATTTGAAGACGCGGTCAATGAAGGTGTTAAAAGGGGATATACAGAAGGATATCTGCGTAAATCGATCGTGTCCGATCCGGTACGGGGGGGGAATACAGGGGATAACACACCCGCCATTATTCATCTTGAGCTCGTTGAAGGGGACAAGTTAAAAATGTATATTGTTCCCAAAGGCGGCGGGAGTGAGAATATGAGTAGAATAGCGATGATGAAGCCGGCTGACGGAATAGAGGGAATAAAGAAATTTGTTGTCGATGGAGTCAGGGAAGCTTCCGGGAATCCGTGCCCCCCGGTGACGGTAGGTGTTGGAATAGGGGGCAGCTTTGAAAGATGCGCCCAGATTTCAAAGAAGGCTCTTCTAAGGCCTGTAGGCAGCGATAACAAGGATCCCTTCTATGACAAACTTGAGAAGGAATTGCTTCTGCTTGTTAATAAAACCGGAGTCGGACCGGCCGGCCTCGGGGGCACGACAACGGCTCTTGCTGTCCATATTGAAACCGCTCCGCGGCATATCGCTTCTTTCCCCGTCGCGATGAATCTCAACTGTCATGCCGCGCGGCATAAATTTATTGAACTGTAAAAGTGATATTTCGGGTTTAAGGTATCAGGAGTTTCTTTAGGTCAGGTTAGAGGAAGGTAGAGAATGGCTGAATATTTATTAAAGACGCCTCTTAAGGATGAAGAGATAAAGAAATTGAAGGCGGGAGACAAAGTGTCTCTTTCAGGAATAATCTATACGGCAAGGGACAGCGCCCATGAGCGCCTGGTAAAACTTATTGAGTCTGGAGAGGAACTTCCAATACCGCTTGAGGGTCAGATAATTTATTATGTCGGCCCCGCGCCCACACCACCCGGGAAGGCGATAGGTTCCGCGGGCCCGACGACAAGTTACAGAATGGATCCATACACTCCTCTTCTTATAGAGAATGGCCTTAAGGGTATGATAGGAAAAGGGGAGCGCACAGAGATCGTTGTGGATGCCATGAAAAATGGGACAGCCGTGTATTTTGCGGCTACTGGAGGCGCCGCGGCGCTGATTGCGAAAAGTATCCTTTCTTCAGAGATTGTTGCCTACGAGGATCTCGGAGCTGAAGCGATAAGAAAGCTTGAAATTGAATCCTTTCCCGTGATTGTCGCTCAGGATTGTCACGGCGGCAATGTTTATGTTGAGGGGCAGAAAAAGTACGCTGAATAAAAGAGGAGAGGGCGTCAGAAAAATACCGCCCGTACAAAGATCAGCGCCCGGAATGGTATTAACCGGAGGGTTGTTTTGTTTTCACAAAAAGTTATTGCCGTCATACCTGCGCGGTATGCTTCAACAAGATTTCCCGGAAAGCCCCTGGCTTTGATTAAGGGCATTCCTATGATAGTGCGTGTGTTCAGAAGGGCTTGTGATATAAAGGGGGTCGAAAGTGTGGTTGTGGCTACTGATGATACGCGCATAGCCGATGCCGTGAAAGCTGACGGAGGCAACGCGGTAATGACCGCGAAATCTCATAATACAGGTACTTCAAGAGTGTGTGAAATTGTCTCAAACAATAATTGTGATATTGTTTTAAATATTCAGGGTGACGAACCGTTACTGCCGGTTGACGGAGTTGAAGAACTTATAGGGATTATGAAGGCTGATCCCTCGATTAAAATGGGAACCCTCGCGTCATTTTCGGATTCAAAGGCTGATATGTCCAGGCGTGGTGTTGTAAAAGTTGTTTTTGATCTTGCAGGCAACGCTCTATATTTCTCCCGTTCACCTATTGGAGTTTCCGGCAAAGGGTTTTACCGGCATATAGGAATTTACGCCTACAGGAGATCCTTTTTGCTCGATTATGAAAATCTTTCACAGGGGCCGTTGGAAAATATCGAGTCTTTAGAACAGCTCAGAGCCCTTGAGAATGGCGTTGATATAAGAGTTGTAGTCTGCAGTGCGGTTTCCGGAGGGGTTGACAAACCCGAAGATATAAAAAAGGTTGAAATATTTTTTGATAGCCTGTAAAGTGTTTTCAAGTAATTGTATCCCCTAAAAGGGCTGGAGAAGAATGAACGGAAGCGTGAAATACATTTTTATTACAGGCGGTGTGGTATCTTCTCTCGGCAAAGGAATCGCGGCCTCATCTCTTGGGTTGCTGCTCAAACAGCGCGGTTTGAATGTTGTTCTTCAGAAATTTGATCCCTACTTAAATGTTGACCCCGGGACAATGAGCCCCTTTCAGCACGGAGAGGTTTTCGTTACCGATGACGGCGCTGAAACCGACCTTGATCTTGGCCATTATGAGCGGTTTACTGATAAAAATCTGAGCCAGAAATCAAATGTTACATCAGGGCAGATTTATGAGGCTGTTATCAACAGGGAACGCGGAGGCGGATATCTCGGGGGGACAGTCCAGGTTATTCCGCATATAACGGATGAAATAAAAAGCAAGATAATGAGGGCGGCGGACGAGAATGGCGATATTGATATTGTAATAACAGAGATAGGCGGAACAACTGGAGATATTGAGGGGTTGCCGTTTCTTGAAGCTATAAGGCAACTTCGTTTTGAGCTTGGAAAACAGAATGTTCTATATATGCACCTGACTCTTGTTCCTTATATTAAAGCCGCTCATGAACTAAAGACAAAACCGACTCAGAACAGTGTGAGAGGTTTAAGAGAGATAGGAATTCAACCCGATATCCTGCTCTGTAGATCTGAAAGGCCGCTGGAGGATGAGATAAGAAAAAAAATATCCCTCTTCTGTAATGTTGAGAAAGAAGCGGTTATCGAAGCCCTTGATGCTGGTTCAATATATGAGGTTCCCCTTCGGCTGAGCAGTAAAGGGCTCGACAAAATTGTTATCGAAAAACTTGATATCAATTGCGCCGAACTGGATATCGGCTGGTGGGAAGAAATGGTTCGCAGGATACAATCTCCCGGCAAAACGGTTGAAATCGCGATCTGCGGAAAGTACGTTCACCTCTTTGACGCCTACAAGAGTATTATAGAATCATTTATTCACGCGGGAGCCGCTAACGATGTTAAAGTTAATATTAAATGGGTAAATGCCGAGATGGTTGAGAAGAATGGGGTGACAGAATACCTTTCCGATGTAGATGGCGTTTTGATTCCGGGGGGTTTTGGCGACAGGGGTATTGAAGGGAAAATATTAGCGGTTAAATATGCCAGGGAAAATGGAATTCCCCTGCTCGGTATTTGTCTCGGCCTTCAATGCGTTGTGATTGAGTTCGCGCGTAATGTTTGCGGGCTTGACGCGGGAAGTTCCGAATTTGATCAGGATGTAGAACATCCGGTTATAGATCTGATGCTGGAGCAGCGCAACCGGTCGAAAATGGGCGGGACTATGCGTCTTGGATCCTATCCATGTGAAATAGTTAAGGGTTCGCTGGCGGAGAAACTCTACGGTTCTGTTGAAATTAATGAAAGGCATAGACACCGCTATGAGGTTAACAATAACTACCGCGAGACACTTAAAGACAATGGGTTGATATTTTCAGGGCTTTCTCCTGATGGTGACCTTGTCGAAATTGTTGAGCTGCAATCACACCCCTTCTTTATCGCCACGCAATTTCATCCGGAATTTAAATCCCGCCCGCAGAGAGCTCATCCTCTTTTTAAGGGATTGGTTAAGACGGCAATTGAGTATTCAGTCTCCTCTGCAGGCAAAGCGCATCAGAAAGCAAGTCAGGACAGGTGATAAAAATGGCTTCTCTTGTGATAGGGGAACAGAGGCTCTCCCGCCGTGAAAAGCCCTTACTGATTGCCGGCCCGTGCGCTCTGGAAGATGAAGAAGATGCGATAAGAATTGCTGAAAAATGCGCAGGGTTGGCGGAAGAGAACGGGTTTTTCTATATTTTCAAAGCAAGTTATCTGAAGGACAATAGATCTTCTCTCGATTCATACGCGGGGTTGGGGATTGAAAAGGGGCTGAAAATCCTTGATAGAATACGCGGTGAAGTTGGTGTTCCAATATTGACCGATGTGCATTGCCGCCAGGAAATTCCCTCTGTTGCGGAAGTATGCGATATTATACAGATTCCGGCGTTTCTCGTGAGGCAGACGAGGCTTATAGTATCCGCGGCGAAAACAGGGAAAGCCTTGAATTTGAAGAAAGCGCAGTTTTTGTCTCCTGAAGAAATGGGATTAGCGGTTGACAAGGCACGCCGGAGTGGGGCCGAATCAATAATGGTTACAGAAAGGGGAACCCTTTTCGGATATAATAATCTTGTTGTTGATATGACATCATTTGCCAGGATGAGGCCTTTCGATATTCCTTTGATAATGGATGTAACTCATTCTCTTCAGCTTCCGGGGGGGCTGGGGTCCAGCAGCGGAGGGCGCCCTGAATTTGCAGGCATTCTGGCCCGTTCCGCGGCTGCCGCGGGGTGTGACGGCTTCTTTATAGAAACTCATTTTAATCCCCTTTCATGCAAGTGTGACGCGGAGACTATGCTGCCGATCGAGAAATTGCCCGGTCTTTTACGGGAACTGTCACAACTTTTTGATCTTGTAAATTCCTTTGAATAAAAATGTGTTTATTAATAGGATATGCATAATGAATGTTGATGGAGATAGAGAGGAAATTGCTGATATGGAGAAAAACCCTTCTTACAGTGCAAAAGGGGCCGGTGTAAATGGCTCCTCTCCTGATATTTCCGAACAAAAGAACGCTATAGATATCGGGCGTGAAGTTGTTTTACTGGAAATGGAAGGGTTGAAGGCCCTGCACCGCGGGATAGGGGAGGAGTTTGAAAAAGCTGTTAATATTCTGCTTGAATGCAGTGGGAAAGTGATCGTTTGCGGAATCGGCAAATCGGGGATAATTGCCAGGAAAATAGCGGCGACATTAAGCAGTACAGGTACCCCCGCTGTTTATTTACATTCTGTAGAAGCCAGCCATGGTGATATGGGGATGGTAGTAGAAAATGATGTTTTTCTGGCGGTCAGCAAGAGCGGCGGGAATGAAGAAGTGACAAGGATTATTCCCTATCTGAAAGCTCTCAAAGTAAAAATAATTTCCATTACGTCCAGCGCGGATTCCAAGCTCGCGAAAGAAAGTGACGTGGTGCTGTTGATAAACGTCAGGCAAGAAGCAGGTTCGATAGGAGTAGTTCCGACCACGACTACAACAGTCTCTCTGGTAATGGGAGATGCTTTGGCCGTTGCTGTATCAACGAAGAAAAATTTTGGGCGGGAAGATTTTGCCTTACTTCATCCGGGTGGTGCTCTTGGGCGCAAACTCTTTTTGAAGGTAGCGGAATTGATGCATGTTGGGGATGATCTGCCTCTTGTTGGCCGGGAAACCTCTTTGAAAGAAGCCCTGATTGAGATTATTGACAAGAAACTGGGTTGTACTGGGGTTACTGGAGGAGATGGAAAACTGGCCGGCATTATCACAGATGGAGATTTGAAAAGAATTCTTATAGAAAATCCCGAAGCCCTTGATAGTGCGGTTTCCGGATTGATGACTCCTTCGCCAAAAACCATATTCTCCGATCTACTTGCCGTGGAAGCACTTAAGCAAATGGAGATGAATC
>JAUXHZ010000155.1 GCA_030621255.1 Candidatus Latescibacterota bacterium | reverse complement strand
TTGTATCAGCGATCTGATAGGCTCCATTCAAAATAACAGGATTATAATAGTCAGAAATGTCAAAAAGGAAAGTCTCTTCAGCTGGAAACCCGCTCAATATAAACCTTGCCTTCGAGGTGGTTTCAGGAGCAAAGAAATCAAGAGACTTGCTTAAATAATCAGGTTTTAGATAACGGTTAAAGAATATTTCATACCAGTAAATATTCATATCAAATCCAATGTCCGTTTTTTGATATCTGAAGGTGTTACTGCCATTCACCAGCGAAGAAGCGTCAGCAATCAACGTATCCTGATAAAATGATGAAGGGGCATTGTTCCAAGCCAGACTTCCTATCATTTCCGAATTAAGATAACAATCAGCTGTATATATCAGCGATTGTACCAGCGCTATGGTCCGTATCCTGCAATCTGAATCAGCTATATCTGTGACAATAAAATAATCGGTATATGAACCGGATATGTTAGCGGCCATATTCCTCCAGCACCACCTGTCATGAGAAGAGTTTGGAACATACTCTTTATCCTCTTCTATATGCAATCGCTTTTCGTAGGTATCAAATTGCAGATCCGGCGGATCATGAAGGGACGGAGTAACATCGCCCGGTTCCATTCTCTTTGAATTACCAGTAAAAGCGCCGCCCCAAGCCATCCAATAAACATTACGTGTTTCATAGATATTATCATATGTTTTCCATCTATCCGCTTCAGGGTGAAGATAATCTGACCACCCTTCCACACCAATACCGTAAAAGATTACAGATTCTCCCGGGTCAAAACTTCCCGACTGATCACCGACATGAACAAATTTTATGGCGTGTTCAGCCATCTGATAATCTGCCTCAAAACTACCGCCCGAATTAATATTTGCAGGCTGCTGAAAGGGCCGGGGTGATTCTGAATACGCAATATTTGAAAATATGCGGATATTTGACGGGTCAATATTTGCCGGATTTACGCCCCGGTTAAGCAAATCACTGTAGGTTATCTGGTAGATACCCGGATTCTCAACTCTGATCTTGACCCAGGTATCGGCAAGATCGAATTCAAAAGAGGATAAGCCGGCTTTCTGAATCGCTATTGATTTTGTTCTCCAACTTTCTGCCTGCGCGGCGTTTACAATAAAGCGGTCCCGGGGGATGCTTAATCGATCGCCCCTGGATGAAACGGATGCCGGAGGAAATGCCAAACGGAAAACAATCCTGGAAGCATAGACAAGTGTCCCGTTCTCTTTATCGATAATTACAGGGCGAATATCAACAAGGGCAATCGGTGCCTTCCTGAAAATCTCCACCCCGGCTATCGTTACAAAATTATAGAAATTAACCTTTTCACCGGAACCGGAAAGTTTCTCTTTTACACCCTGCTCTTGAATCTTCGTATTATGAAAAATGACGGGGTCAACCCCATCCAAAACCCTCCTGTTATTTTCAATAACACTCACGCCGACACCCTTTATGGAAGTTACCTCAAAAAGATATCTGTGAACGGGCAGAACAGGCCGGCCTTCATACCTCGCCACTTCAAATCCGGGAATCCTGATTTCACTTCGTTTTCCGTCAGCACCCATGGCAGGGGGATTAATAAGAAGAGTGTCGATCTTTATTTCCACCGTTATCCCGGAATTATCATAATCCAGAACATTGATAGTCGCACTATGAGTCAGAGCGGGAAAGATCAATGCTAACAGCCAGAGAATTACAACAATCTTCTTCATCCGACGCTCCATATCAAATAGGTGATCACAGCTATCACAAATGCTACTTGAATCAAAATACTCATCCTGCCGGTCTTTCTTCCATGAGGAATAATCCCGGTATGCCCCGGAAATATTTTCTGATCCTCTCTTATCTTCCCTGTTTTCCATAAAAGATTTTCCAGATCAGGCAGGACAGCGAAGGCGCCACCCAGACAGATAGTTAACGAATAACTCCTTGTAGCAATCAAAATCAGCAAAACTGCAACTCCTAGGAATATCTCCAACTTTACACTTTCAAAATCATAATGAGGTATTACATCAAGAACTACGTGGCTTGCCAACCCATAAAGAGATGCGCTTACCACTCCCGGAGAAAAATAACCGATTAAAGCTCCGGCGGCAAAATGTGTAAAAACAGTCAAATGATAAACTCCCGCAATATTGTAACGCCGCTGCTTTCAGGCGTTAGATTAGATTAATCCAGTTCAAAAGCCTTCTCAATGAGCATCACCGGAATATCATCCTTTATCGGATAGCCTAACCGGCACCTGTCACAAATTAGAAATTCGCCCGAATCATCGTACGCAACTCCACTCTTGCATTTAGGACAAGCCAGAATCTCCAGAAGTTCCTTTTTTATTGCCATCGCATACCTCTAAATCATTAAAACAATAAAAGAAAGCCCCTGATTCAGACACAATACAACGCATCATAAATTACAGGGACCTGTAATACTTATTCCTGTTCAATAGCTGACATATATTATTATAGAACATTTGCCGTATTAAGGTCAAGTACTCAAGCGGGGAAATGATGTAATTTCTAACAGCAGGCTGCATCGAGACAACATTTCATAAACAGTTAATACCTTCTTATCTTCTTATTGCTCCCCGTCAAATTCCCCAATAGAAGCAAATTTCTTCACTCTCTTTTTGAGGAGAATGTCCATAGGAATACTTTCAAGCTGATTGAATTGCTCGGTAATCAACTTTTTGAGTTCCCGCGAATTTCCTTCAGGATCCCTGTGGGCGGCGCCATGAATTTCATCTATTACTATATCGACTACATTTAACTCCAAACAATCTTTCGAAGTCAAACGAAGAGCTGAAGCAGCTTCAATCGCTTTTTTTTGTCCTTCCAGAGAATTGCCGCACAACCCTCTGGAGAAATTACCGAGTAAATTGAATGTTTCATCATCATCACTTTGTCCCCTATCCCTAACGCCAAAGCTCCGCCACTTCCTCCTTCGCCGATAATAACTACTACAATCGGGGTTCTAATACTGAAAACCTCTTTCAGATTCATGGCTATGGCGCCAGGCTGCCCTCTCTCTTCAGCGCCAACCCCGGGATAAGCTCCGGGGGTATCTACGAAGGAAAGTACAGGCAAAGCAAATTTTTCAGCAACTTTCATAAGTCTTAGTGATTTTCTAAATCCTTCCGGGCTTGCCATTCCAAAATTGTGTTTCAACCTGTCTTTTGTATTTCTCCCCTTCTCATGCCCAACGACCATCAGCCTTTTCTCTCCCATTGAAGCAATTCCACCAACAATAGCTGGATCATCACCATAAAGCCTGTCACCGTGAAGCTCAGAAAAATCATCAAAGATCAGATTTATGTACTGCATCAAAGTAGGCCTGTCAGGGTGACGGGCAAGCTGAACTTCTTCCCAGGGGGATAGATTCTCATAAATCTTTTCTTCAAGATCGCGAAGCCTCTCATCAAGCTTTTTTATCTCTTTGGATTGAGAGGCAAAGCCCTTCTGCTTTAATATTTCTATCTTTTCTTCAATACTTAAAAGCGGGGCTTCGAATTGCAAGTTTCCTACTCTTTCAATCGCCATATTACCCATCCATTAAAAATAGTTTACATAAGAAATTTCCACTGCTCTTGCGATTCCCGGACTAGTAGTAAAATTATCAAGCAGATCCTTAAACAAAAATCTTATCCTCAGATTTTCTTTATAATCAATACGGATACCCGCATCCAGATACCCTCTACCCTCTGTCAAGCAGGAAGAAAGATTAGTGTTGTCATCGTCGAAAGCTCCGCTATATTCAACCAGCAGAACTATTCCACTTAAAGCCTCAACAGTTAATCCCCCGAAGAAATCCGGCCCTTTTTCATATTTCCTCTCAAGGGTATAATTAACGCCGCAGTGCAGGGAAAATTGTCTGAGCATATAATAACTTTTACTGAGTACAGCATAGAACCCCTTCGATTTCCGTTCATACCGTTCGTTATCATTCTGCCATCTATCCTGTCCCTGGGTATTAATCCCGACAGCCAGAGCCGGCCCTCCAATTATTTCCTCAACCAATCTTAA
>JAUXHZ010000322.1 GCA_030621255.1 Candidatus Latescibacterota bacterium | reverse complement strand
CATCTCTACTATGCTTACCGTCCCTTCACCTCCCGATTCCTCAATAATTGAGAGAAAATGTTGAGCCTTCTTTTTACTAAACCCCTCCCATACAACTGACGGTGTGTTGTTTATAAAAGATTGTGCTTTCGTAACGGGAAGTTTAGCTATAAGGGAGAATTTTATCGCAAATGCGGCTTTTGTTTCACTTTTCCTGTCTACCCCGTTGAGTATTACTCTATACTTTATCTTCTTTTCAGACCCGATATTCCCGTCGAGCATACTATCATATAGGTTTGACTGATTATCTGAAAACATAATTATCCCTTCATTTCATTATATAGAAAGCATAATATATGCCATCGGAAGTGCTGTTTCGCGATTACGGATCATCAAGCGGAAAAAATCTCATCTGTTTTTTATGGGGCTGTTGTTGTCCCGCATTCAGCCTCAGCTCTCCATCCTTCTATCCCGCTTAAATCAACAGCTGAAACTACAAAACAAAATTCCATATTCGCAGCCAGTTTATCGAAGGTACATCCCTTTGAGGTATTATAGTCTGCCACCGTAAGAGTATCTACCGGATAAATAACTCCGCCATATTGATTGGGGTCTACTACGTATACAAAAAACTCTTTCGTTAAAGCTATCTTCTCCGGCGAATAATCCCAACTTAACGTTAGGCTGTAGTTGGCGGATGTAATTTCAAAATTCTCCGGCGCTGGAAGAGCCTCGTATTCAAAAGAAGTCGGCGAGGTCCCATGCTCATCCGAACATCCGCTGAGGAGAAATAGAACAATTACAGCGTATAATGAGATCCTTTTAAGCATATCTGCTCCTTTATTAAAATTTGAAAGATTTTGTGATCAAAAATTCATTTTTATTAATCTCCAGAGAAATAGGAACCTCTTCCGCGTCAGAGCCCCATATCATATCAATCAGGCTTATTGTCCATATTCCTATCGCGGCTCCGGCCAATACTTTTCTATAACTATCCATTTTATCCGCGTCTTCCCATTTCTCTTTCATTTGATTGCTGTAGTATTCCAAGTCTCCTATATATGTCGCGTTCTTAAAAAGCTGACTTGAGTATTCTAACGCTTCAATATCCCTGTCGTACTGTATGTTGGCAATAACAAGCCCCGTCAGGGCAATCAGTTCGGTTCCCATAAAAAGGGTTCCCCTGGCGTAACGTCCTGTTTTCATCTGTCCCCACCCCGGAAAAAGAGTTGAATAAACAACTCCCTCCACCGGAGCGCCATATAATGCTGAACTGAAAAATAATATTGTCAAAAGTATAACAGCTACAAGGCGCATTTTTACCCTTCCTGTCTTCAGAGTTAGTTTTCTTTCAATTACTTCTACGAAACTTTATCATTCATTGTTGCATAAAAACAAGAGCTTTCCTGTCAAACACAATTTTGCTCTACATTTAAACATAACCTTGAAAGTTTTCATGAAAATTATTACCTTATCTATTAGCTTCTGTCTAATTGTTTCTTTAACTTAGAGGACAAATTGATAAGGGTCTGCAAATTATCAAAGCTCTATGGATATACCGCCGCTGTCAGTGATTTGAGCTTTAACATAGAAAAGGGTGAAATCCTCGGATTCCTAGGCCCTAATGGAGCTGGAAAAACAACTACGATGAGAATGCTGACCTGCTATCTTCCGCCGACATCGGGAAGCGCGGAAATATTTGGTTTTGATATCCTTAGAGATTCTATGGAAGTACGGCGGTTGATCGGCTATTTACCCGAAAAGGCCCCTTCTTATCATGAACTTAATGTCCGCGATTATCTCGAATTCTCTGCGGTAATGAAGGGAATGCCCAGGAATATGATCAAGCGGTCCATTGATTATGCAATAGAGAAATGCGGTCTAGCGAACGAATTTAAACGGACGATAGGCACCCTTTCAAAGGGATACCAGCAGCGAGTGGGTATCGCTCAGGCAATAATCAATAATCCCGAGTTTCTCATTCTGGACGAACCTACGATAGGACTCGACCCGAAACAGGTTCTTGATATAAGAGAATTGATAAAATCCATCGGCAAAGAAAGAACGATCCTCTTAAGCAGTCATATCCTCC
>JAUXHZ010000303.1 GCA_030621255.1 Candidatus Latescibacterota bacterium | reverse complement strand
CTGGCAATCCTAAATACCGTTTCCAAACTCTGTCCAGAGGAACCGAAACCAATTATCAAGGAACAGATAATTCATCTTCTAAAAACAGCCTCAAAAGAAACCGATCCAAGAATTCCAAGGGAAGCGCAAAAGATAGCAAGCAATCTGGATATCGCTCTTGAATACGACGTGAAAATAGCCGCCGGTTGGAAACGAGGCGAACAACCATGGGATAGTCCGGCGCTTCCTTCAGGCAAAAAAGAAATACGCGTTACAACCCAAAAAGGGGAAATTGAAATTCTTCTATATGGTGATGACGCCCCAAATGTGGTAAAGAGCGTAATCACTCTCACCCGTGAAGGATTCTATGACGGCCTTACATTCCACCGCGTAGTGCCCGGCTTTGTGATACAGGGAGGATGCCCGCGGGGAGATGGCTGGGGAGACGCCGGGTATTTCCTCCGGAGCGAATTTAACCTTAATAAATATCAAAGGGGAACTGTTGGAATGGCCCACTCGGGCAAGGATACCGCGGGCAGCCAAATATTTATTACTCAAACTGCCCAGTATCACCTTGACGGCCGATATACTATAATCGGCAGAGTTACTAAAGGAATGGAGATCGTTGACAAAATAGAGGCAGGAGACAAATTCAACATATCGGTAATCTACTAGATCCCGGCTGTAGTATGGAGATCAGGCAGCGCGGAGCTAAACAAAAAGATGTTAAACGGGGATTTATTAATGAAAGAGAGATTCACTTCAAGATGGGCTCTCCTTTTCGCGGCGATTGGGATGGCTATTGGGACGGGGAATATCTGGCGTTTTCCACGCGTGGTTGCTCAAAACGGAGGAGCGGCATTTCTTGTTCCATGGTTCATCTTCCTTTTTCTGTGGTCAATACCATTGCTTATTATCGAGCTTGGAATAGGTAAAAAGACACGGATGGGAACAATAGGCGCGTTCGGTTCGATGAAACGCGGATTCACCTGGATGGGCGGATTTGTTGGATTTTGCGCTCTCGCTATTACCTTCTATTATAGCGTTGTGACCGGATGGTGTTTTCGCTACGCGTTAGCCTCTCTGGCAGACCTTGTTATCCCGGCTTCCAACTTCCCCGGAGGCGGGTTGCACGGCGCTGATCCCACAGAGTTCTGGAACTCTTTCTCCGGAAGTTCTCTTGCCGTAATCTTTCACCTTACCGGTATTCTATTCGCCTCCGCAATTATCGTTCGCGGCGTAGCTAATGGAATAGAAAAAGCTAATAAAATTTTAATCCCTTCTCTTTTTGTGCTTCTCTTAATAGCCGCCGTCAGAGCCGTAACGCTTCAGGGAGCCGCTGAAGGACTAAACTTCCTTTTTGAACCGCACTGGAAACAACTCCTGAACTACCGGATATGGCTTGAGGGGTTATCGCAAAGCGCGTGGTCAACAGGCGCCGGATGGGGCTTGCTTCTTACTTACGCTGTTTATATGAGAAAGGAAGACAGCATAGTCACAAATTCATTTCTTATAGGGCTTGGAAATAACTCCGCTTCACTGCTGGCGGCGCTCGCAATAATACCGACCGTGTTCGCCATACTGCCCACAGAAGAGGCCCTCTCAACCATTACCGAAACAGGCCCGGTAAGCACAGGCCTTACCTTTATCTGGCTTCCCAGATTGTTTGAGAAAATCGCCGGAGGAGAGTTTTTCCTCTTTATATTTTTTCTCGCTCTATCAATCGCGGCTCTTTCATCCCTTATTTCAATGGTGGAACTTGGAACCCGTATTACTATGGATTTCGGGCTATCAAGAAAAAAGGGGCTGATAATTATCGCGGCAGGTTCTTTTATCTTCGGCCTTCCTTCGGCACTCAACCCGCAATTTTTTCAGAATCAGGACTGGGTCTGGAGTATAGGATTGCTCCTTAGCGGACTGTTTTTTTCGGTCACTGTTATCAGCTACGGCACAGACAAATTCAGGCGCGAGATTATCAACAGCTGCAGAAACGATATTAAACTTAGCAGGATATTTAACTTCGCTGTCAAGGTCCTGATACCCGTAGAATTCGCCGCGATGATTATCTGGTGGTTCACTCAAGCAATAACCACTTATGACCCGCATTACTGGTGGCATCCCTTCCACACTTTCAGCCTCGGTACATGCCTTTTTCAATGGGGAATTCTAATTGCTGTTCTCTTTATATTTAACCATTCCATACAAGGACTTCTCTTTGACAAAAAGAATGAAATAAACAACGGAGTACCCAAAAGAAAGGAAATCACTAAGTGAGCAAAGCCGCTGTAATAAT
>JAUXHZ010000018.1 GCA_030621255.1 Candidatus Latescibacterota bacterium | reverse complement strand
GTAAGCATAGTAGAGATGGAGGATACGCAGACTGATGAAAGGGCTGATAAGATTTGTTTAAAAAGTGTATGTTTTAAATGCGGATTTCCTTTGAGCGATGGTGAGAAATTCTGTTCTTTCTGCGCGACACCCATAGATTCCGTTTCAAATAAAATGGATAGAAAGAGGACTTATAAAGCTGCAAAACCACCCATTCCGAAGAAGAGGATGGTTTTCTACCTTATCATAATAGCGGTTCTTTTCCTCTTTGCTTTGCTGAGCCGTTAATTCCGTCAAGAGTTTTTCAACTGGAAATAATATACCCGTTAAAGTATAAATAAACGATGATGATAAGTGTGAAAAAAAGAACCGATACAATAAAATGGCTAATTGTTGCCTTCGGACTGATTATCCGGTTTTGGCGGCTCGGCAGGCAATCATTCTGGGCTGATGAGGTTTTGACAATCGATATGTATAGATCTCCTCAGTCGGGTGTATCATACTTTCGTAAATTTCTCTGGGATGTACATGGGCCTTTATATTCCATGATACTTCACTTTTGGAGTATGATCTCTTCTTCTGAATTCTGGCTGAGGACTCCAAGCGTTCTGGCGGGCGGACTTTCTGTGTGGTTCTTGCACAAGTGGTTAAAAAAGATCACTGATGAGAGAACGGCATTGACAGGAGCCCTCTTTCTTGCGATCAGCCCGTTCAGTTTATATTACTCGCAGGAACTGCGTTTTTACGCGATGCTAAATCTTTTTGTGATATTCTCTCTTATAGCATTCCGCAAGTTCGAGATAAAACCGGATGCTAAATCCGGAATGACGCTTGGATTAGTTTTGGGACTGACCTGTTTAGCTCATTTTTCAACAGCTTTTTTATGTATGGGGTTTTTGGTATATATGGTTGCGGCCCGCAGGTTAAAGGGGGATCATCTTCGTTATGGACTCCTTGCGGCCGTGATCGTTATTGTAATTGTATCTCCGTGGATTTATAGGCAGATTATTTTTCTGGGGAATGTAGAAATTAAAAATATTGCCAATCTCTCAACTGGAGAAAAATTGAGGGGAGGATTAACTCTTAATCTGTGGTCCTATCCATATATTCTGTATGCCTTTTCCACCGGTTATTCTCTGGGGCCGAGCCTTAGGGAACTCCATTTGGTAAGATCGGGGTTTAATCTTATTCATGACTATGGGTTGGAATTGGCTGTTGTTTATTTGCTATTTGGCGGAATGTTGACTAATGCCTTCGTGAAACTGAAAAGAATGAAATATTTTTTGTTTTTCTTTATTGTGCCTGTTGTTGCTATTCTCTGTTTGACGGCGACCGTAACATTTAATTTAAAGGTATTCAATGTAAGATACTTAATAGTTATTTTTCCGATTTTTACAGCTCTTCTCGCTGTGGGAGTACCAAAGAAAGCTGTCGGCGCCGGCATTGTTATAGCATGCGCGGCAACTGTGATGTTTATCTCCGATTTCAATTATTTCATGGATAAAAAGTATGCCCGCGATAATATAAGGGGAAGCGTGGAAATAATTAGCAGGAATGAAACCCCGGGGGATGTAATTGTTCTTATGGGTGTGTACGCAACTTTTGATCATTATTATAAAGGAGATAACCGGAACGAGAAAGTATTTGTAACCGAAGCCGATTCAGCAAGAGAGATTGAGAAAATTGAAAAAATTGCAGGTGAAGCAGAAAGGGTCTGGCTTGTCAAATGCAGGCAGTGGGCACTTGATTCAGATGATCCGGTATCAGCGGTTTATTCGAGAAAGATGAGAGAAGTGAAAAAATGGGAATTGTCAGGAATAAAGCTGTTTCTTTTTGAAAAGATAGATGATAAACACGACAAAGCGGTTTTAGAATCGAAGTAGGAAAATTCTGCAAAATATGCAAGGCTTGCCCGGTACTATATCTTAATAGATGCTATATAGTTGCTTTTATAGATGCATATCTCCTAATTATCCAATAATGTCCATTGACGATAAGAGATTCTGTGGTATAATATTTAATAGATGGGTTTGTTTGCTTGGAGATGAATAGTTGAAGGAACCCTCTTGAGACTCCGCGTTGTTCTGTTCGCAGCGGCTTGGGCGGTTAGGGTCTGTAAATTGGAAATAACTCCAAACCTCTTAGAAGGAGGGAAGGGAGGCCGGAATGCGCAAGACCCTTTATTTTGTTTTTATCGGTGTACTCATTTTTGGTTTCGGTTGTTCAAGAATGACTACTATAGGCAAAGACGGTGTGGCTGATTACGAGTTAAGAACCGAATACATTAATTCGCATCCTGAAGGCTATTTCAATTATAATATACATAAGGGAGAGATAAAGCGGGGAATGGAGCGTGATGAAGTTGCTGCTTCATGGGGATTTCCTGATGTGCTGTTAGCAGGTGACAATTTTAACCATCAGCACTGGGTATATTATACAAAAGGTTCGGATGCAGGTTCAGTTCTTATTTACACATTGGATTTTATGGATGACAGGCTGCGTGATTGGGATATTGAGATTAAAAGGTTTACAAGCTTCAGTCTCGATGGCGAACCTGATATTTTTAATGGAAGAAATAAGATTTCTGTATTTACTAAGAGAAGAAAGTAATATTTTTCGAAAGGGCATTTCTAGTAAATAGAGAACGGGGGAATAATAGACTATTATTCCCCCGTTTTGTTAGCATGCACACGATCTTCTTTTTTCTGTTGTAAATCCTCACAATTCAAATTATAATTCTTTCAAAATAGCAATTAAGCACACGATAAGCTGCTGAGTATTTATTAAAAAGAGTGCGGCTTCTTCTTAGCTTTTGAAAGATAGAGATATTATAGAATCGGGTTATGCCCTATGAATAAACCGTTTAATATTGCCGTTATGGCCTCCGGGAGGGGGTCAAATTTTGAGGCGCTTGCTAAAAATTGCGCGAGTGAAGATTTCCCGGCTACTTTAAAACTCCTTGTGGTTGATAATCCCGAAGCAGGGGCTTTGAATATTGCTGATAAAATGAAGATAGAAACTGCTGTTGTAGATTGCGGCTCAAGAAAGGGAGCGATGAACCCGGAGTCGTCAGGGATTATATGCAATCTTTTTCAGAGTAAAGAAATAAATCTTGTTTGCCTCGCCGGATTCATGAGGATTGTAAGGGGAGATATGCTGGATAAATACCAAGGCAGGATAATCAATGTTCATCCTGCCCTCCTCCCGAGTTTTAAAGGATTGGATGGACAGAAACAGGCACTCGACTACGGAGTGCGCTTCTCCGGCTGTACAGTACATTTTGTCGATAGGGGTATAGATACGGGCCCCATAATTGTTCAAAGAGTTGTTCCGGTTAATCAGAATGATAGTGAAGAAAAGCTTAGTTCAAGGATTCTTAAAGAAGAACATCTGGCTTATTCACAAGCTGTAAGAATCTTGGCTGAATCAAGGTTTAAAATTTCCGGAAGGAGAGTTTTTATTTATGATGAATAACACGGAAAGAGAAGATTATTCAGGATTAGAAGGGATTGAACCTATACATAAGGGTAAAGTAAGGGATATATATGATCTTGACGACAACTTGCTGATTGTTGTTTCAGATAGAATATCAGCATATGATTCTGTTCTCCCTACTCTGATTCCCGGCAAAGGAATTGTACTTAATACGATATCAGCAAGGTGGTTTGACTGGTTTAAGGATATTCCAAACCATAAAGTAAGCATAGATATCAATGACTATCCGGATTCGTTAAGAAAATTCGGCGATCTCCTGGAGGGGAGGTCAATGCTTGTCAGAAAGGCTGAAAGGATTGATTTGGAATGTATAGTGAGGGGATATATCACTGGATCCGGGTGGCGTGAATACCAGGAATCAGGTTCAGTGTGCGGAATAAGGCTTCCGGACGGGCTTCAGGATTCACAAAAATTGGAAGAGCCGATATTTACTCCTTCAACAAAAGCTGATTCAGGGCATGATGAAAATATCACGATAGAAGAAGCTATTTCCATCGTTGGGAGTGACACAATTGACAAGGTAAAGCAATTAAGCCTGTCAATTTTTACTGAGGCCAGCCGGTATGCTTCAAGCAAAGGGATATTAATAGCGGACACAAAATTTGAATTTGGATTTATTGACGGGGAAATAGCTGTTATTGATGAAGTATTGACCCCTGATTCTTCGCGTTTCTGGTTAGCGGAAGAGTATCAACCGGGCAGAAAACAGCGCAGCCTGGACAAACAATTTATAAGAGATTACTTGGATGAAAGCGGCTGGGACCATAATCCTCCGGCTCCTGAATTGCCGGCCGGTATAGTTCAGAAAACAACTGAACGATATAAAATGTCTGTTGAACGTTTATTCGAGGATATTGATCTGGGAAGGTATGGAATATAGATATGAAGCGTGTTCTAATCAGTGTGACGGATAAGAGGGGGGTTGAAGAATTTGCCGGAAAACTATCTGAAATGGGGATAGAGATCGTGGCGTCCGGCGGAACGGCAAGAATCATACGCGATTCAGGGGTTAATGTGATTGAAATAAGTAAGATTACCGGGTTCCCTGAAATTATGGATGGCCGTGTAAAGACCCTTCATCCGTTGATTCACGGAGGCATTCTTGCCGATAGAAGTAAAAATCCCCACATTTTAGAAGCGGAAAAACTTGGTATTGGAATGATTGATATGGTGGTAGTTAATCTTTACAGATTCAGGGAAGCCGCTTCAAATTCAAAGTTGAATCAAAGTGAGATTGTTGAAGCAATTGATATCGGCGGGCCAACCTTGATACGGTCGGCAGCCAAGAATTTTCATTCCGTAACCGTAATTGTTGATCCGGACGATTATCCGGAGGTCATATCTTGCCTTTCCGGAGGTAACGGAGAGATTTCAATTGAGGCAAGGCGCAGATATGCTTCAAAGGCGTTTCATCATACAGCTTCATACGACGCAGCAGTATCAAACTATTTTGAAACCATTACCGGCGAAGAGAAATTTCCGGAGCAGCGTATTGTTTCTTTGCGGAAGACACGCGGACTTAGATATGGTGAAAATCCTCATTTGGAAGGGGCTTTATATAAAAAAGAATGGGGGGATGACCACTTTGCTTCGTTCGAACAGATTCAGGGCAAGGAACTTTCCTATAATAACATTATGGATATGTACGCGGCATTTCTTCTTTCGAAAGATATCGGCCCCGGATCATGTACGGTAAATAAACACACGAATCCCTGCGGCGCGGCAGCTTGCGGCGACCCTTATGAAAGTTTTATCAGAGCGAGAAAAACAGATCCAATGTCCGCATTTGGAAGTGTAGTAGCAATAAATGGAATAGTTGACGATAGGTTGGCAAAAGCTGTAAAGGAAGGTTTCCTGGAAGTGCTTCTTTCAAGAGGATTTACGGATGGGGCAAGGGATATTTTACATGAAAAAAAGAATATGAGATTAATAATTATGCCCGAAGCTGAGTGGGAAAAGGAGCCTGAAGGTACAAATATCAGGGAAGTAGGACAGCTTGTACTGATTCAGGAAAAAGACAGAAGATTTGAGGAATTGGAGAAGCTCGATTTTGTAACTTCGAGGAAACCGGACAAGGATGAATTAAAAGCGCTGAATTTCGCCTGGAGAATCGTAAAACATATCAAATCTAACGCGATAGTGATTTGTGACGGTGAAGGAACAATAGGAATAGGCGCCGGACAAATGAGTCGCCTTGACTCCTGCATGATCTCTGTCGAAAAGGCTCGAAACGCGGGGTTGAAGATCGAAGGCGCTTCTGCGGCCTCAGACGCGTTTTTCCCCTTCCCAGACGGTGTAGAGGTACTCGCTGAAGCGGGTGTTAAATCTATTATTCAGCCTGGTGGATCAATAAGGGACAAAAAGGTAATAAAGGCGGCAGAGGAAATGGGTATTTCAATGGTTATGACCGGGAGAAGACATTTTAAACATTAAGGATTAAGATGCAGAAGAAAGAGTGGCAGGGAAATTCAATTGTAATTCTTGATTTTGGGTCGCAGTATACTCAGCTTATTGGGCGAAGGATCAGGAGTGAGGGTGTGTTTTCAGTAATCTTACCTCACAATGCAGGCCTGGAAGAGATTAAGGAAAGAAATCCCCGCGGAATAATTCTGTCGGGCGGACCGGCTAATGTTGACAGAAAAGGAGCGCCGGGACTCGAAGCTGATATTTTTTCCCTTGGAATTCCGGTCCTTGGCATTTGCTACGGGATGCAGCTTATTGCGAAAACGATGGGCGCCGATGTAAAGAAATCGGCAAGGAGAGAATTCGGGCACACTGTTATTAATGCTGATCTATCCAGCAGACTTTTTGAGTCAACACCTGAAAAGCAACGTGTATGGATGAGCCATGGTGTAAAGGTTGAGAGTGTCCCGGATAAATTTAATGTTATAGCTTCTTCGAGCGATTGTAAGATCGCCGCTCTTAGTAACAAGCCGGATAATATTTATGGACTCCAGTTTCACCCCGAGGTTTACCATACCGAATACGGAAAAAAGATACTTGCAAATTTTATTTTTAAAATATGTCACTGTGATGCTGACTGGAATTCTGAATCATTTGTTGATATGGAGATTGAAAAGATTCAAGAATTGGTTGGAGATTCCAGAGTTCTCTGCGCCGTTAGCGGAGGAGTAGACAGCACAGTAATGTCTCTGCTTGTTGACAAGGCGATTGGGAATCAGTTATGCCCCGTTTTTGTCGATAATGGACTTCTAAGACTTAATGAGGCGGAAGAAGTAAAGGAGATGCTTTCGTGTAATCTTTCGTCGGAACTCGTGTTTGTTGACGCGGCTGATGAGTTTCTTTCACGGCTGAAAGGGGTTACGGACGCAGAGGAAAAGAGAAAAATAATAGGGAAATGCTTTATAGACACATTTACAGAACAGAGTAACAAACTGGGGCCTTTTGATTTTTTGGCGCAGGGCACCCTCTATCCGGACGTAATTGAAAGTAAATCTACTTTCGGGCCTTCAGCGGTTATAAAATCACACCATAATGTCGGCGGCCTTCCCGATGAAATGGATTTTAAGTTAATTGAGCCGCTTGCTTTGCTTTTCAAGGATGAAGTACGTAATGTGGGAACTTATCTTGGAATTCCGGAAGAACAAAACAAGAGGCACCCATTCCCAGGACCCGGACTCGCGGTGAGAATACCGGGAGAAATTTCAACTGATAAGCTTGAACTTCTAAGAAAAGCGGACAAGATATTTATTGAAGATCTCAAGAAATTCAAACTGTACGATAGTGTATGGCAGGCATTTTCAGTCTTGCTGCCTGTAAAAAGCGTTGGAGTAATGGGAGATGAAAGGACATATCAAAAAACTGTTGTTCTTAGAGCTGTGACAAGCATGGATGGGATGACCGCGGATTGGGCAAAATTGCCGTACGAATTTCTTCAGCATGTATCAAGCAGGATTATCAATAATGTCAACGGTATAAACAGAGTTCTATATGATATCAGTTCTAAACCACCCGCTACAATTGAATGGGAATAGATGTACACTCGTTTTCTAGGTAAATTTTTTAAAAGATCTGAATATCACGCTGTGTTTCTATTAATATTTGCCATTCAAATCTTTCCGTTCAAGAGTGCCCGTGCAAACGATACTATTACCGCAGTTTTAGGAAGTACAGGCAAATCTGGCGTGATAAATCAGAGTGAAGAGGAATATTTCCAAGCTGAATATCTGATTCGGAAAGAGATTGATAAACAAAACAAGAGATATTCAAGGCTGCACAAAGCTTATCGAGCAGAAAGAAAGGGACTTTATAAAGAGGGGATCCTGCTTACAGATTATTCAATTGCGGATAGGTGGCTTAACATGTACAGGATGCTGCTGCGAGGGCGCCTCCTTTACAAAAGCGAAAGGTATAGGGAAGCGTTCTCTCAAATATCCTCCTTGTTGTACGAAGTAGAATCATCTAGCGATTCATGGTGCCAATCCGCCATTAATGAGACAGTTATTCTCTATATTGAAATCCTTGTTAAATCGGAGAGTTTTAAATTCGACAGGTTGATTCTGGAAAAATATTCGGGCGAAATGCCTTTTAAAAATTTGATTGAACTATCATTTCTCTACTTGCGTTTGGGATTCCCGGACTTGGTATTTGATACCTTGATAGAAGCGTATGGAGCGGCCGGTGAATATCAACCCGAAAGTGAAATGGAGAGGCTAAAGTATTACATAAAAGATAACGTCTATCTACTTGATACTAAAGAAATAACAAAAATTGTAATTCTTCTTGAGCGGCTTGGGTGGATAGAGTTGGCAGATAAAACGATTGCTGGAATAGAGAAGAAATATCCTGACGATCAGGAAATACAATTGTTCAAAGGAAGGATACTTAAGGACAGAAAAAATGTAAGTTCAGCATTAAGAATATTCAAAAAGGTATACACTCTTTGTGATGAACAATCTCTAAAAATAGAAGCCCTTTTGAATATTGCCGCGCTGCATTACGAAATGGGCAGGACCACGTTATCCGCCCGGAATTACCGTGACTTGGCGAGAGAATATCCCGGCTACAAAAATGTAAAGCTGATTATGTACAAGAGCGCCAGAATCTTTCTTTCCTGCGGCAAATACAATGATGCCATAGAGATGTGGGAAATGGCGAGAGATCCAAAATTCGGACACTCTGCTACAGGCCCTCTTATTACTGAAGCCGTTCTGAAATTATGGCTTGGAAAGAAAGATGAAGCCTACCGACTGCTCGAGAAATCCTCCGACTTGTTTCCGGAAAATAAGCGTGCCCCTCTTTATTACTGGCTTTTCAGGACGGCAGAAAAGATTAAAGAAAAAGAAGTGTGGCTAAAAGAACTCAACACTGAATTTCCATTTTCTTACTTTACAGAAATCGCAAAGAGTGGAAATTTTTCTTATTTAATCAGCGGAAAAGGTGTTATATGTGATGGCCAAATGATGAGGGGGGCAATTAATAAAGCAGAAATAGGGGCATATAGATGCGATATTCCTCAAAATATCGAGTCGAGCTCCCCCTATAACTCATTTCTATTTTTTATTCAGGAACACGATATTGATAAGGCCGCCCCCTTATTAAGGAGGCTTGTTTCAGACTTCGGGAAAGAAAAGGGGAAACCGGCCTCTCTAGCCTTGGCGCTCCGATTGACTGATATGACCTCGCTTGTTTTTAAAATTCCGGATCCGCAATCAAATTGCACTAATGCGGAGAACCATTCAATATTTCGATTTCCCTCTGCGTTTCTGAAATCTGTTTGCGAATCTTCCAGAGAATATGAAATTGCCCCTGAGTTTGTACTAGCCGTAATAAGACGGGAGAGCAAGTTTGACAGCAAAGCTGTTTCTAAAGCCGGGGCAATGGGATTAATGCAGTTAATGCCGTCAACCGGTTTGTGGATAGCCGAAATGCAGCGCATGCGGGAGATGAATCAAGAGGAGCTTTTCGATTCTGATACCAATATTAAGCTTGGATGCTGGTATATCAATTATCTTTTAAAAAGGAATGGCCAATCATTTATTGGCGCGATTTCTGCGTACAATGCCGGAATGAGTAGGATGGCAGGCTGGCGTCGAAGATTTAAACCCCGGGAGAATCCCTTAATCGCTCTTGAACTGATAGGGATAAGGGAAACAAGGGAATACGTAAAGGGGGTTCTTGAGGACGCGCTGATTTATAAGAAATTGTATTCCGGATGTGAAATTGAATGAAAAATATAGTAAAGATTTTCTTCATTGTATTCTGCATGCTATTTTGTTTATCCGGGAGTACTAATGCCGCCGGTGGAACAACGCTGGTTTATCCGCCCTGGCACCACTGTTTTGGGATTCACAAAGTTACTCAGACCCATCTTAATATTTTTTCCGCTTTCAAAGAGGAGTTTGAA
>JAUXHZ010000232.1 GCA_030621255.1 Candidatus Latescibacterota bacterium | reverse complement strand
AGGCAACACGACTGCCGCTGTAGGAAAAGGGTTTGCTCTGGGGTCAGCCGCGCTGACTGCTCTGGCGCTTTTTAGCGCTTATCAGAAAACGGTAGGGCTGGAGTCGATAAATCTCTCTTCTCCTATTACCGTTATAGGTCTTTTCCTCGGTTCGATGATGCCCTTTATGATGGCTTCAATGACTATGAAGGGAGTAGGGAGGGCTGCCAATAAAATGGTAATGGAGATACGGAGGCAGTTTAAAGAAATAACAGGACTTATGGAGGGTACGGCTGAACCTGACGAGGGAAAATGTGTTGATATTGTCACAAAGGCCGCTCTTAGAGAGATGATTCTTCCTGGAATTATTGCTGTAGGTTCGCCCCTTCTGGTTGGTTTTCTGGTTGGGCCCGAGGCTCTCGGAGGGTTCCTGGCAGGCGCTACGGCTACCGGTGTTCTGATGGGAATATTTATGTCGAACGCTGGTGGAACCTGGGATAACGCAAAAAAATGGATAGAGGAAGGGAATTTGGGCGGCAAAGGAACGTCAACGCACGCCGCATCGATCGTTGGAGACACGGTCGGCGATCCATTCAAGGATACATCCGGACCGAGTATGAATATTCTGATAAAGCTTATGTCTGTAGTATCTTTGGTATTTGCTCCTTTGCTTATGTTATAAAGCAATGCTGATACATACGCAGCCGGAGTTGTCAGTTGAACGAATTAGAGCAAAGCTTAAAGCCCTTGCCCAATATCTCATGGGCAGGGGCTTTCTTTTGTTCTATAATTATGGTGCCTAACTTAAACGGCGGTTGAATATGGCGATTGAATCGGACAGCGTAGCGCTGACCCTTAATCGTCTTAAAATCCGGGAGTATTACGTAAAAAGAAAGGGGTGTTATGGCGCTGACAGTCGGCATTATCGGGCTTCCAAATGTGGGGAAATCAACCCTCCTTAACGCCTTGGCGAAAACTTCCGCCGAGGCATCGAATTATCCCTTTTGTACTATAGATTCCAACCTGGGCGTTGTAGCAGTTCCGGATAAAAGGCTTGAAAAGCTGACCGGGATTATTAATCCGGATGAAGTAATTCCGGCAACAATCAAATTCGTAGATATTGCCGGGTTAGTGAAGGGAGCCAGCAGGGGAGAAGGATTGGGAAACAAATTTCTTCATCATATCAGGGAGGCTGATGTATTGGCTCATGTCTTGAGGGCTTTCGATGATTCGGATGTAAGCCATGTTCAGGGAAATATTGATCCGGTAAGGGATATGGAAATTGTCGAGACGGAACTCTTTCTGTCAGATATTGAGCGTGTTGAATCGTGGATCGAAAAAGAAGGAGTAAGCGCAAAAGCGCAGAAGAAAAAAGAAAGAAAAGACCTTGAGTTTCTGAATGAAATCCGCGAGCGGCTTTCCAGGCGGGAGAAGATTGACATTAATAGCTTTGCCCATCATAAAAGGGATATTCTTTGTGAGTTAAACCTGCTTATGGCAAAACCTGTAATTTTTGTGATTAATACCGCAGAAGAAGTCAAAGGAGGTTTTGATCGAATAGATACGGCAATTGCTTCCAGGGGAGAGAGAATTGATTGCGTGGAAATATCGGCAAAAGTTGAGAGTGAAATATCAAAGCTTCCGGACGAAGAAAAAGAAGAGTATGAACAAGCCCTTGGGATAGATTCTGAGGCGATTGACAAATTTATTGAAAAAGCCCATAGCCTCCTTGGGCTGATAAGGTATTATACAAAAGTGAAGGGCAAACTTCAGGCATGGTCAATCAGGCAGGGGACAATGGCGCCTGCCGCGGCGGGAATAATTCACAGCGATATGGAGAAGGGGTTTATCCGTGCAAAGGTAATGAATATTGAAGATTTGATATCTATAGGATCAGAGAATGAATTAAAGAAGAAGGGTTTATTAAGAACAGAAGGGCACGACTATATTATAAGAGACGGGGATGTAATAGAGTACCTGTTTAATGGTTAATGAGATCACGCGCCGCAGATCTCAGCAAGAGCCGCGTGTCAAGACTGGGAAGCATAAAATTATTAGGAGCTCAATTGCCTTAACGGCTGGGACAGTATGAATAGAAAGGGTCATGAAACTATTGAACATACCGCTGATATGGGGGTCAGGGGATGGGGAGAAAATATTGAAACAGCTTTTGAAGAAGCAGCCATGGCTATGGCAGGGTTGATGGCGGATATTGATCAATTGCGAATTCAAAGAAGAATCGAACTTGAATGTTCAGAGCCGGAGCTTGAGGATCTTCTTATAGAGTTTTTAAACAGGCTTCTTTCACAGATAGATATAGAGGAATCAGTTTGCATAGGTATTAATGTATTATCTATAGAGCATCTGGGCGGCAGTTATTGCCTTAAAGCGACAGCCGGATGTATAAAAAGGGAAGAGGCAAAGGAAAGATTGCTTGTTGAAGTCAAGGCCGCGACATACTATGGAGCCAGGGTAGCCTTGTTGGAATCAGGAATATGGGAAGCTGTATGTGTTGTAGATATTTGATAATCCGAAGGCACGATTAGAGCGGAGTTATAAGAAATATTGGAGAATCAATTGGGCGCCGAATTCAGTATAAAAAGGGTCACTGAGTATCTCTGGGAAATTCCAGCGGAAGGTGACATGAGGGTCCCCGCCAGAATTTATGCTGACAAAAGCTCGATCGATTTTCTTCTTGAAGAAAGCAGGAACAAGCAGTGGGATGCTCTTGCTCAGATAAGGAATGTAGCGCGGCTTAAGGGTATTCAGACGGCCGCTTTGGCGATGGCTGACATACATCCTGGGTATGGGTTTCCGATAGGCGGTGTTGGAGCATTTGATCTCGAAGAGGGGATTGTTACGCTCGCAGGAGTGGGATTTGATATTAATTGCGGTGTCAGGTCAATGGTTGTTTCTATTCCGAAAGAGGATATTGAAAAGAGAAAAGAAGAGCTCGCGAGAGAACTCTTTAACTTGATCCCGGCGGGATTGGGATCTACAGGGTCACTGAGATTAAATTTTGAAGAGATCGACCGTGTTCTGACTGAGGGAGCTCTTTTTTCCCTTAAACGAGGTTACGGTACGGCGGAAGATCTTGAATATATCGAG
>JAUXHZ010000308.1 GCA_030621255.1 Candidatus Latescibacterota bacterium | reverse complement strand
AGTATGCCAAGTGTTCATCAGGCATTGAGCCTTCTCAAGGAGGAAAAGCTTGTCAGGCATGAGAGCTACGGTTACGTTGAACTTACACAAAAGGGAAAAAACACGGGTAAGAAGATATATAACCGGCACAGGATACTCCTTAAATTTTTAACCGAAATACTTGGTGTACCCCGGAAAGTAGCCCGGGAAGAGGCATGCAGGATTGAACATTATATAAGTGAGAGTACGCAGAAAAAGCTCGCGAATTATATTAAAGCAGTTGAATCGTGTCCGCACAGCGATTTGTGCAGGATGGAGTAGGATATAGTTATAGGATAAAAATTGTTATTTTTTTTAAGTAAGGGAACGAAGTGAAAAAAACTAAAACGACTCTTGTGGATCTAAAGCCCGGCGATGAAGCTGTGATATCGGGTGTAGATGGCGGACATGGGATAATAACTAATATGGAAAATCTTGGAATAAGACAAGGGGTGGGGGTGAAGATTGTAAGTCGGCATTTTATGAAAGGGCCGGTTGTTGTTCTGACTGGAAGTTCAAGAGTGGCGATAGGATTCGGTATGGCAAAAAAGATTGTGGTTGAGCCTGGAGAGGATCTTTTCCCCGGAGGCAAAAGAGATGGATAAAATTCTATTGATGGGCAACCCGAATGTTGGAAAATCCGCTATCTTTTCAAGATTGACTGGAGCGAGAGTTATCGCTTCAAACTATCCAGGGACTACGGTGGAGTTGACTAAAGGGATTTTAAGAGCTGACGGCAGAGAGTTCGAAGTAATTGATATTCCCGGAACATATACTCTTGACCCGGCTTCTGAGGCGGAAAAAGTTGCGGTAAGAATTCTTGATGAAACAATGCAGAGTGACAAAGCAGAGAATACAGTAGTTGTTAACGTGATTGATTCCACCAATCTTGAACGTAATCTAAATTTAACATTTCAGATTCTAAAAAAGGACATCCCCGTTATTATAGCCCTTAATTTTTGGGATGAAGCCGGACATACCGGAGTGAATATTGACACAGACAGACTCGAGGAGATACTTGGAGTTCCAATTGCTCCAACGTGTGGAGTAACCGGCGAGGGGATAAAAGGGCTTGTTGACAGGACAAAAGAAGCGAGAAAGAGCAATTTTTGTTTTAATAATGAAGAAAAATGGAATCAGATAGGTACTATTATTGAAAAGGTTCAGACTCTTACTCACAGGCATCATACCCTACTAGAAAGATTCGGGGATTTTTCGGTACAACCTCTTTCCGGAATTTCTATAGCCGCTGTGGTTCTTTTCCTTTCTTTTCAAATTATAAGATTTATTGGGGAGGGACTTATTGAATATGTAATGGATCCATTGTTCCAGAGGGTCTGGGCGCCTATTATGATGAAACTGTCGGTTGTAATGGGATTAAAAGGTGTAATCCATGATATTCTGATAGGAAAACTTGTTGATGGACAGATCGATTTTGGGGAGTCATTCGGTATTCTTACAACGGGATTTTACGTTCCACTTGCGGCGGTGCTGCCTTATATAGTTGCATTTTATCTGGTTCTTTCTGTTTTGGAGGATTCCGGTTATCTTCCCAGGCTCGCGGTTCTCGTTGATAACGCGATGCACAGAATTGGCTTACACGGTTATGGAATAATGCCGATGATCCTGGGTTTGGGGTGCAACGTACCAGGAGCTCTTTCAACAAGGATTATGGAAACAAAGCGGGAGAGGTTTCTGTCTATTACAATAATGGCGATTGCCGTGCCCTGTATGGCTCAAATCGCGATGATTATGGGGCTTGTGGGTAAGGAAGGGGCGTTGGGATTGTCTATAGTCTTTGGAACCCTGTTTCTGGTATGGCTTGTTCTGGGTCTTTTTATGAACAAAATGATGAAAGGCAGGGCGCCGGAGCTTTTTATTGAAATCCCCCCATATCGTATTCCTTACTGGAAAACGCTTCTTAAAAAGCTCTGGATGAGGGTTGTATGGTTTGTAAGAGAGGCTGTACCCTGGGTGCTGGTTGGAGTATTTGCCATCAATATTCTTTATACACTTGGGGTAATCGAATTTCTGGGAAGGCTTATGGGGCCGGTGATTTCTGGAATCTTTGGTCTTCCGGCCGGCGCGGTAGCAGCAATGGTTGTAGGGTTTTTGCGAAAGGATGTCGCGGTGGGCATGCTCGTACCTCTTCAACTCACATTCAAGCAGCTTGTTATTTCCAGTGTTGTTTTGACAATGTACTTTCCCTGCGCGGCC
>JAUXHZ010000262.1 GCA_030621255.1 Candidatus Latescibacterota bacterium | reverse complement strand
TTTTTAAGTTCCTTCTTTAATTTTTCAGTGTTTGTAAAAACGACGATCTGCCGATGATCGAGATAGGATTGAAGATAGCAATAGGAACATGAAAAGGGACAATTCAAAAGAGTGGTTATGTATTTTTCCCCGCATGGAGGCGTTCCGGGCGCTTCAGGAAAATCCTTAATAAATTTGCCCATTTGGTGTGTAATTACAAGTGATCCGCTTCGGGCCCGCCGGGGATCAAGAAATAGGGCGCTATTTGAAACAACCTCAATTTCCGCCTCCGGAAGCCTTTGTTTCAGAAGGCGGGTAAGAGGATCATTCTCCGCGGCCTTATCTATTATCAGTTTGTTAAATGAAATCTTCATAATCTATTTTTTGATTGCAGGCGGATTGTTCCATATCAGCAATTGAAGCCTATCGTTAATTGTGAACCCTGTCTAACGGTACCTGTGTTTCTGAAACCAGTATATCTTTCCGCCGGCCATGGCAAGGATAAGTCCTATGCCGGCAAGAAAACCTCCTATATGGGCAAACCAGGCAACACCGCCTGTTTGAACTCCGCCCAGTGATCCGAATCCGTTGAAGACTTGAAGCACGAACCAGAATCCAATGATAACGTAAGCCGGCACTACTGTTAGTCTGATAAAGATAAAAAGAAACATAAGGGTGACGATTTTCGCTCGTGGAAATACCATCAGATATCCGGCCATTATCCCCGCGATCGCCCCGCTTGCTCCCACCGTTGGAATTATCGAAGATGGATCTGAGGCGATATGCATGGCATGCGCGATGAGTCCGCAGAGTATGTAAAACAACAGAAACTTTGACGGCCCGAGAATATCTTCCACATTATTTCCGAAAATCCACAGGTAGAGCATATTTGAGCCGACATGCAGCAGACTGCCGTGCATGAACATGGAAGTAAAGAGAGTCAGAAAGATTGGATTTGGACCCGGGTAATGTCTTATGTGATACCCGAAAGTGCCTACCAGATCTTTCATTTTCGAGATTTCAGCTGGAGTAGCTCCAAGAGACGCTATTAGAGCGGCATTGTCAGAGCCGAGAGATATTTGATAAAGATATACCAGTACGTTAATTGCTATCAGAGATATAGTTATCAGGGGTTTTCTGCTTGTGGGATTAATGTCTTTAAGTGGCAGAAACATGTTTTTTCTTTCGGCTGAATGTTAACTGGAAATATACATGATAAACTAACTCTTTGAAATAGCGAATCAAGTTTTTTAACTCTTTGATTGTTAATAGCTCTTGATATATTCTGATATTTTAGCTTAAGTTCAAGGGGAGATTAAACAAAAATTATCTTGTTACGGAATACAATAGGCTGTTTTACTGCACCTGGGAGAATGGAGATCTACAGTGGATATTGAAAAAAGATATCTCATAGACAATTTTAATATCAGAGAATCGTGGCGACTGTTCAGAATAATGGCGGAATTTGTGGATGGTTTTGAAGAAATGATGGATGTAAATCCAGGGGTTACTTTTTTTGGCGCAGCCCGCGCGAAAAAAAGCGATTCCAATTACAAAGATGCCAGGTATATCGCGAAAGAACTTGCCTCCAATGGTTGCCCAATTATTACCGGCGGTGGGCCCGGTGTTATGGAAGGGGCCAATCGGGGAGCCCAGGAAGGTAAAGGCCTGTCGATAGGGCTCAATATTGAACTCCCGTTTGAACAGGAGCCGAACCCATACATAGACAGGCTTATTTCCTTCAGGTATTTCTTCGTCCGTAAGGTTGTATTTATCAAATATTCAATGGCTTTTGTGATTCTTCCGGGAGGATTTGGTACAATGGATGAATTGTTTGAAGCGCTCACACTAATTCAGACTCATAAGATCGCGCCATTTCCGGTCTTTATGCTGGACAGAGATTATTGGGGAGGATTGATCGATTGGGTGAAAAACAAGATGCTGGCCGAAGGCAAGATTTTAACTAAAGATTTAGCTCTTCTTCACATCGCGGATTCAAAGGAAGAGATCGTAGACAGAGTTTTAAAAACACGCAAGAAGCTCGGGCTTATAAGTTGATCTTTTATCCGGCCGGAAAATATGCGATAGTCAGAATTATTCCTGTAAGAAGATGATTTAGTATAGCCGATCGGTTCGCGGGGACGAGATCTCCGGATTCATTATAGAACTTTCCCGCAGTCCGAATCGCTTTTATTCCAATCGGCAGGGTGGCCAGTGAGGTGAGTGTCAGCGCCGGCAAAATTCCACTCGCCGTTCCAATAATTATTGGAATATACGAAGCGATAGTGAGAGCGGCGAAAAGATAGACTGCTTTTTTTTTGCCCAGCCTGACGACGATAGTTCTTTTTCCGGCACATGAATCGGCTTTGCTGTCCTGAAACTCATTTATAACAATTATTGAAGTGATAAGGAAAGCGAGAGGAAGAGATACAATAACGCAATGGGCTGATATAGTGCCTGTTTGTACGAAATAGGTCCCTATTCCGATAAGGCCGAACCCCAGGCCAACAACAAATTCACCAAAACCCCTGTGAGAAAACCTTAAAGGCGGAGCAGTGTAGAAAAAACCGAATATGGCGCCGATAATACCAAAATATAATATGGCGGTTCCCGCCATAGATACAAGAAAGATCCCGACGATTAACGCCGCAGTCATAAATGAAATCGAGGTTGCAAGAACTTTCCCCGGTGAAATGAGTTTTTTCTGGATAAGGCGGCTTCCACCGGTAAATGG
>JAUXHZ010000306.1 GCA_030621255.1 Candidatus Latescibacterota bacterium | reverse complement strand
CTATATTCGCCATTTCGGCGAGATTCGCTCCCTTGCCTCCAAGCAGATTGCGCATCCCGGAACTGCCATCGGCTTGCTCTTTTCCAAAGAAATATACAAGCTTTTCTTCTTCCATCCTTTTCTCCCAGCGAAAATTACGAATAGTCTAATTTCATGATTATTACATTAATAACTATTTCTTAGCATGATACTAATCTTAGGCAGGTAATTACAACCAAAATTGAGTGATTTTTTTGAATAAATTTTGCGGTACTAATCGAAGTGGCCGCGCCAGCTGAACGGATCATTACGGAATGAATACAATTTTACGGGTTTCTCTTAAATCTCCATACCGGATTGAGATAAAATAGATGCCCGCAGAAACCCTTCTTCCATCATCATCTCTTCCATCCCATACTATTTTCCACGATAGTTTAAGTATAGTTTCATCAGCAAGTAATCTGACAAGCGCTCCCTTGCAATCAAAGACACTTACTGACACATCCACCCAGTACGGGAAAAATATCTCAAAATCGATTTCACTGCTGAAAGGATTCGGCCCAAAAGTTAAAACAGTCACACTTTCCAAATATACAGGGTTCTGGATTCCTGACGCTTTCAGCCCCTGTGCAATTCCATACCCGTATGAATTATCGGGGCTGTTACTTTTTGTGGCAGTTGAAATAAGGACGTTCCTTAGTTCCATAGGGGAAAACGCAGGATTCAGATCAAGTAGTTGCGCGCACAACCCTGCAACCAGCGGGGCCGCAAAAGAAGTTCCGCTGAATTGAGCGTATTTATTATTCTCTTCAGGGTCAACAGTGTGAACGCCATCCCCCTGCGCGACAACCTCAGGTTTAATCCGGCCATCGGCTGTAGGCCCCCTGGAACTACTCCAGGCAATCGTACGATACCTGTCCACCGAACCTACAGCTATTATGCTGTCTGCGTCAGCCGGCGCAATAAGGGTTGTATCTCCCATCGATCCATTATTCCCGATGGCATTTACAACAACAATCCCGCGCGAAGCGGCAGAATCAGCCGCACGCGTACAGAGAGCTGTTTCACCATCAAACTCCTCCTTCGTATACCAATCTGAATATCCAAGTGAACTTGAAACAATATCAGCCCCGGCGCTATCAGCCCATTCAAGCCCCTTTATCCAGGTATCTTCCTCGATTTGTTTTTCAAACTTAAGATTTTCCGTCTTGGCCAGAAGATATTCAGCTCCCCAGGCGGGTCCGATCAAGTCCCCCTCATGATAACCAGCCAGGACTCCAAGAACCATTGTGCCGTGTCTGTCCTGAACAACAGTGTCCCCCGGTTCATTAGCGGTATTCGAATCATTTTGTATAAAATCTCTTTCAGCTATTATTTCTATCCCGCTGAAAGCCTCATGACTTAAGTTAAATCCCGAATCGAGCAAACAGATAAGAACAGGAAGGTTCCCCATCTCCTTTCCCGATCCATTAAACCCTAATTCAAGCAATTGAGCAGCCTCGATCATATCAAGTTGTCCGAGGCTGGCGCCGTATTTACCGAAAAGAGGATCACTTGCGTAAAATAAATCTCCTCCGCTTAGTTTGGAATGATCCTTTGATCCAAATTCATCCTCTCGATTAAAAGAAGCGACAAGCTCTATCGACCGCACAAAATGATAATTTGAAATAGCCTGTAACTTATCAAGACTGACCTCTACACTAACAGCTTGAAAATATTTCGATCTGAATCTCACCTTTGCTATGTGCGGTTTTAATATTTCAATGTAATTTTCCGGTACCGTTTTGAGGTTATGTTGCAGATCGGGTAAAGATGTACGAATTCTGAGTCTTCTGACTGCACGCTTTGAAATCATTCCTTTATTGCCTGTAACGCGGTTTGATTTTGTATCTTCATTAAAAAATATCCATGCCTTGACTGTTCTATCCGGGTTTGAACTACTTTGAAGTGAAAGCAAGTTTTTACTGATTTTGTCAGTACTACGAATCTTTGAGGTTGAATATGAATCAGAAAATACGCTGACAAAAATCAAGAAGAGCAGAATTGTCGTTGAGAGATTTTGTAAGATTCTGTTCATTGATAGTTTCTTACCATATGACGCTTAGAACCGGGGAACTCGATAATTTCAAAGGATACAAAATCAACAACCCGGGGATGGCTACCTTATGACTACTACCTTGCCATATTTGTCACTACCGTTACTGTCTTCACATCTATATATATAGACACCCGATCCAACCTGACGCCCCTCCATATTGCTGCCAT
>JAUXHZ010000070.1 GCA_030621255.1 Candidatus Latescibacterota bacterium | reverse complement strand
TTTGTTTGGCTAAAACTTTTTATTGATTCCTCAATCTGTACTGGATGCGGCCTATGTGAAAGAAGCTGTCCTGTAAAAGCAATATCATATGATGATGGAGTATGCCTGATAGATAATGCTGAATGTATTACCTGCATGTGCTGTCATGAGCTTTGCCCGGAAGATGCTATTGAAATAAAGATGAGCCGGCTCGCGAGAATGATAATTTAAAGGAGTAGAATATTAATTTCTGGAAAAAAATACGCCATCGATTCGAGCTTCTGGGAGTGTACATTCTCTCGCAGCTGCCGGCACTTCTGCCTTTAAGGGTTTCGGTAAAGTTTGGTGTAATATTAGGGATATTGGCATTTGATATTTTCAGAATAAGAAGGCAGGTTACTCTGACTAATCTTCAGAAAGCCTTCGGAGATAGAATGACTCCCCAAGAACGCATAAAAACGGGCAGAGAATCATATATCAACTTCGCGAAATCAATGATTGAATTCGCTTCTCTTAGTCGAATGAAAAAGGAGAATTTGCGCGGCCTGGTATCTTTTTCGGGGGAAGAGTATGTAGAAGAAGTTCTTAAAAGAGGGAATGGAGTTATTATGATAACGGGCCATTTCGGAAGTTGGGAGCTTTTTGGCGCCGCGGCCGCGGCGAGAGGAATGCCGGTAGATTTTCTTGTGGGTGAACAGACTAACAAACTTGTTGATTCCTATATTAATGGGCTTAGGAAAAGTGTAGGGATAGGAACGATCCCTCTCGGGGTTTCCATACGGGGTATATTTACTTCATTAAAAAAGAACCGGATGGTAGCGATGCTCTCTGATCAGGACGCGAGAAAAGCTGGAATTTTCGTCGATTTTTTTGGAATACCTTCATCGACATATCCCGGGGCCGCGCAATTTGCCTGCCGGGTGAATTGCCCGATACTCTTTGCTTATATTCTAAGGAAAAGAGATGGAACTCATAACGCGGTATTTTTACCCCCGATAGAGGTGAACACGGAGGCGGAGAAAGAAAATGAAATCATTAGGTTAACCGCGCTTCACGCCAAGGCTCTCGAGGAGTGCATTAGAAAGAACCCGGATCACTATTTCTGGGCGCACAGGAGATGGAAAACAAAACCCCCGGAAAAACGAAGGATTTAATTTTTCTTTTCCGATCCGAGGTTGGAGCCCGCATGAAACCCGATCGGTTGATTTCCCTTTCTTCCTTTAAGTTCAATTTCGCCAAATTTATCCTCGTAATTGGCTACTGTCTGGGTAAGTAATGCTACCAGTGATTTCGCGGACTGAGGGGTCATTACTATTCTTGAATGAACTTTAGCTTTTTTCAATCCAGGCAGCATTCTTGCGAAATCAAGGACAAATTCCGCCGGGGTATAAGAGGTCAATACGAAGTTGGAATATATCCCCTCTGCTTCTTTTTCATCGAGTTGTATAGGGATTTGCTGTGGTTTGTTATCCATGACTTTCCTTTCCTTAAAAAAAGCTATTTTTATTTACTAGATTTTTTAACAGCCGTAAGTACCTTAAAGAATAATTAAAAAGATGCGGCGACCAATTGGCCGATTCCTCTTTCTTTAGTAAGATAAAGCAATGCCGGTTAGTTAGTCAATTAATGTGTGTCTCCTATTAAATTATCTTCTTCTTGATTGAAAGGGGAATTAACGCTATATTTTTTCAGTCCGGCTGAGTTAAAGTATATGAAAGAATATATCTATACTAATGGAACATTCGGAAATAGTTGGTGGAAAGGCCAGAATTGAATCGGGAAAGATTGCAGGAAATCGGGGAGAAGATCAAAATTTCATCTGTCGTTGTTATCGGTGATATAATGCTCGACAGATATTACTGGGGGCTTGTTGAGAGGATCAGTCCTGAGGCTCCGGTTCCTGTTGTAAAGGTGGGAAAAACCGATGTCAGGCCGGGAGGGGCGGCCAATGTTGCGTGGAATATAGTTTCACTTGGATCAAAGTGCTCACTTGTGGGCGTATCTAACAACGGATACAGGGGCAGGGAACTACAAAATCTTATAAGGAAACTAGGCGTTACAACCGATTATCTTATTGAAGATAAATCAAGGGTAACCACGGAAAAGATAAGAGTTGTCGCCCATAATCAACAAGTGGTAAGAGCCGACTTTGAATCTGAGGGTGATATAGGGGAAGAGATCCTGGACAAACTGCTGATTGCGGTGGAAGATGTGTTGGAAAATGCCGGGGCAGTTGTAATTTCTGACTATGGGAAGGGGGTCGTGACGGAGAAATTGATGGATAGTGTCAGGCGTTTGTGTGCGGAGAAATCAATACCATTGCTTGTTGATCCGAAGGAAAAACATTTTTCACTTTACCACGGATCATATATTATTACGCCTAACAAGGATGAAGCGGGAGGGTTTTATAACAGGAAAATCAAATCTGAAAATGATTTGATAGATGTAGGCGAATCACTTCTCGAAGATCTCGAAGCAAATGCTGTCCTTATTACGCGGGGCGAAGAGGGTATGACTTTGTTCAGCAAGCAAAATAAATCGCAGCATTTTCCGACAACTGCCAGCGAAGTATATGACGTTACCGGCGCGGGCGATACCGTTATAAGTGTTTTGGCGGCGGCGCTTGCCGCAAAGGCCGAGCTTGAAGAAGCGATTGAGCTGGCGAATATAGCTGCCGGGTTGGTTGTTCGGGAACTTGGCACTGCCACCGTTAGTGTAAAAGAGCTTGTTTCTTCCTTTACTTCTTAATATTATGAATGAGAATAAAGATAGAGTTTTAAAACCGGATGAACTTGCCGGTATCAAAAAGAATGAATCAGGCGGCAGAGTGGTTTTTACGAATGGCTGCTTCGATCTCCTTCACAGGGGGCATGTAGCATTGCTCGCGGAGGCGCGCAGCTTCGGCGAGTGCCTGGTTGTCGGTATCAACAGCGACCGTTCGTTGAGGCGGTTGAAGGGGCCGGGAAGGCCTCTTACGACTGAAGATGACAGGGCGTTTATTCTCCTTCATCTCGATTGTGTTGATTATGTAACTGTTTTTGAGGAGGATACACCTGTTGAAGTAATCAGGAAATTACAGCCGGATATTCTTGTCAAGGGGGACGAGTATTCCCTTGAAGAGATAGTTGGAGCTGATTTTGTGCTTCAAACAGGAGGAGAAGTAAAAAGAGTAAAGATGGTAGATGGTTATTCAACCAGTAAATTGATAAAGAGATGGACAAAACAGGGAAAGTGAATTTGGGTTGAACCGGGGAATTCTTTAAACTTGGATAGTATGGAGGTGCAAGGTAGGCATGGAGAGAAAAAAGATTTTGATAATGGGTGCCGCTGGAAGGGATTTTCATAATTTTAACACTCTTTTCAGAAATAATGAGTCATATGAAGTAGTAGCATTTACCGCTACTCAAATTCCCGATATTGATGACCGGAAATATCCTTCCGAGCTTGCAGGAGAGCTCTATCCGGATGGAATCCCCATTTATCCCGAAGAGAAATTGGGAGAGCTGATCAGCAAAGAGAATGTTAGAGAAGTGTTCTTTTCATATAGTGATCTTTCAAGCCAGTATGTTATGGAGAAAGCCCAGTTTGTTAATTCGTGCGGAGCTCATTTCACTCTGGCCGGAGCGGATCCGACAATGATAAAGAGTACCAAGCCTGTAATATCCGTGTGTGCTGTACGTACAGGCTGCGGAAAGAGCCAGACGACAAGAAAAATAGCAGAAATTTTAATTGAAGCGGGAAAGAAGGTTGTCGCTATAAGGCATCCTATGCCTTACGGTGATCTTGTCAAGCAGCGTGTTCAAAGGTACGGTTCCCTGGAGGATCTTGAAAAGCACAAGTGCACCATAGAGGAAATGGAAGAATATGAACCTCACATTGTGAGCGGCGTAATTATTTACTCCGGCGTCGATTATGAAGCCATTTTACGGGAAGCCGAGAAAGAGGCGGACATAATACTCTGGGATGGCGGTAATAACGATATGCCGTTCTATAAACCGGATCTTAACGTAGTTGTCGTTGACCCTCACAGGCCCGGCGATGAGGTTACCTATTATCCGGGGTTTACGAATTTACTGATGGCTGATGTTATTGTTATTAACAAGATTGATACCGCGGATCTTGAAGGTATCGAAGAGGTAAGAGATAGTATAAGTATCTATAATCCTGACGCGATTGTAATCGACGCGGCTTCACCGCTTAGCGTGGATAATCCCGACGGGATAAGAGACAAAAGGGTGCTTTGTGTGGAAGATGGCCCGACTCTTACGCACGGCGGAATGAAATATGGCGCCGGTGTAATGGCGGCCCTTAAATACGGAGCCTCCGACCTTGTCGATCCCCGTCCGTATTCGACAGGCCGGATAGCCAGAACCTTCGAACGCTATCCTGAGATTGGAATCTTACTGCCGGCGATGGGATATGGCAAAGAACAGATTAAAGATCTGGAAACTACTATTTCCAAGGTGGACTGTGATTCAGTTGTAATTGGAACACCGATTGACCTGAGTAGGATTATTGATATTCCACAGCAGATTGTAAGGGTATCATACGACCTTGATGAAATAGGGAGCCCGGATCTTAAGGATATTCTTAAGGATTATCTAAAATAATAATCTATTTTATTAAGTGAATGCTGTAATAGAGTGTATTTATGGTAGTTAGTATTGTGTGAAATGAAGAGTTGCGAAAGGAAGTAAGGCGTTGGAAAAGACATTTTTAATGATTAAACCTGAGGCGGTAGAGTGCGGCAAACAGGGAGCGATCATCGATCTGCTTTTAATGAACCGCTTTAATATAACAAATATGAAACAATTCAGATTTGAAGAGGTACAGGCTGAGCGTTTTTACGCAATGCATAAAGATAAGTCTTTTTTTAGTGAGCTGATTTCATATATTACTTCAGGAAATGTTATCGGCCTGGAGCTCGAAAAAGAAGATAGTATCCGGCTCTTGAGAATACTTGTGGGAGCAACAAACCCGCTGGAAGCAAACCCGGGTACTATTCGATACATGTATGGAACCAGCCTGCAGGAAAACGCGGTCCATGCTTCTGATTCTTCCGAATCGGCGGAAAAAGAACTTGCTATCGTGTTTTCGGGAGCTTAGAATAGTCGCTTTATGAATAATGATTTTCCAAAGATGAAACTGAAGCTTGGACAAATAACGGGGCGGGAGACTTTTTCATTTAAGGAAAGCTTTGAATTACCCGAGTACGAGTCCGGCTCGCTGAAATGTGATTCTATAGTAAACGCGGTTGTTACTTCAATGGGCAGCCGTTATCTGCTTGAGGCGGATGTGAAGTGTGATATTCATGGGAAGTGCGGAAGATGTCTTGAGGATTGTGTTTCAGATCTGAATATATATATTGAGATAATCTTTCAGCGGGGGGAAAATGTCAATATAGCCCACCCTGACCAGGGTGAAAGTGATTTAGTATTGTTAAGCAGTGAGGAAGGGTACTGCTACGATATATTCCCCAGGGTGAAGGAGTCCGTAATGCTCAGTATACCGATGACGATATTGTGCGGGGAAGATTGTAAGGGGCTATGCCCAGTCTGTGGAGTCAATTTGAATGTTGAAGAGTGTGGATGCAAAACGGAAGAAATCGATCAAAGGTGGGCACCTTTAAAAAGATTAATGAAAGATAAGAATAAATAATATTTTTTAATGAGATAAGGAGAGATTAAATGGCAGTACCAAAGAGAAGGACTTCGAAGGCCAAGAAAAGATCACGCAGAACTCACTGGAAGCTCGAGAGCCCGACTGTGTCGACCTGTTCTCATTGTCACCAACCGAAGCCGCCTCACGTCGTATGCCCGAATTGTGGATACTATGGAGGACGCGAAGTAATCAAACAGGAAAAAGAAGATAGTTAAAGAGTGATATTCTAATATTTATTTAACTGTTTGTTGATTTCGGCTTTAAATATTGGGAATTATATGATGGAGAAGGAATGAGAATAGCAGTTGATGCTATGGGCGGTGATAATGCCCCCGGAGCTATAATAGATGGAGCGGTAAAGGCGGTTGAGGCTGCCGGTGGAGAATTTGATGTAGTGCTGGTTGGGAAAAAAGATATAATCGAAGAATATATTTCACGTAATGGATACTCAACTGAACATATCAGGATTGTGAACGCTTCCGAAGTTATTGGGATGTCAGAAAGTCCGGCCGCTGCGATAAGAAGAAAAAAGGATTCCTCTATTTCGGTAGCTGTAAGGGAGCATAAAGAGGGAAGGGTTGACGCGGTTTTCAGCAGCGGTAATACA
>JAUXHZ010000063.1 GCA_030621255.1 Candidatus Latescibacterota bacterium | reverse complement strand
CCACAAGCCCTTAAAAAGACTTTTTATGAGAGCCCACTTTCCGGACAGAAAAAAGGCTGTAATCAATAAAATAAACCCCGCAGCATAAAGAGGAAATATCATTATTCTCCACCGCCGGGATTTGTGCCTGCTGAAAAGCCTGTGAGTACTTACAATTCTGTTTTCAAGTTTATATGGCGTAAAACCCCCGCCACTGCTTGAACTCACTTTATGCCAAATATGCGCCATAGGTGAATAATAAGATTTCCAGCCGGCATGCCGCACACGGAGACAATAATCAACATCTTCACAATACATTTTATAGGAAGGGTCAAGAAATCCAACCTCCTCAAGCACTTCCCTTTTTATCATCATCGCGCAGCCTGTCACATAACCGGTCTCTTTTATTATTTCATCGATCCCTCTATCAATTTTTCTTATATTTAAATGGCGGGGTAAAGCGATTAAAGGATAAAAACCGCCGCCTCCATACCAAATCCTGTGAGAATCATCGTGATAATAAATTTTAGCGCCGACTATACCGGCATCCGGGCGATCAAACACCTTGATCATCTCTGAAACGAAATCAGGAGCTACAACCGTATCATTGTTCAGTAAAAGAAAAAAATCTCCTTCTTCTTTTAAATATTTCCTGAGCCCAACATTATTGCCCTCAGCAAATAAAAGGTTTTCGTTGTTTTGAATAAGGTTCACCTGAGGGAATTGTTCCCGTACTATTTGTACTGATGAATCTGTTGAGGCATTATCTATTACCGTTATTACGATCGGAGAATAATCAACAGCAACAAGAGATGCGAGACATTCTCCTATTACATTTTCCCCATTCCAGTTAAGCACTATCACATGAAGTAATTTGCCAGACAAGTTAAACCCCTTGAACACTATTTCCTGAAAAGTTCTTCAAGAGCGGTAACCATGCCCGCCCAGGCGAAACGCTTCTTTTCCTCTTCAAAATACGGCGACATTTTTGTTCCCCAATCCCCGGAAAAAAATCTTATCACTGCTGATGCCAACGCTTCCGAATCCCCCGGGGGAACAATAAATCCAGTCTTTTCTTCCGAAACCACTTCGGGAAGCCCCCCTACATCCGTTACAACAATAGGCCTTTCAAATGCCAGGGCTATCTGGGCAATCGCGCTTTGAGTGGCGGAAACATAAGGAAGCACAACCAGATCGGAAGCAATAAAATAATTTCCCACTTCATCGTTATCTACATAGCGGTCGACAAAAGTGACATTTCGGGCAAGATTATTTTCTTTGACAAAACTCTTATAAAACGTACTGTCTTGATAAAATTCGCCTACTACATATAAATGAATATTTAATTTTTCAATAATCGAAGGCATCGCTTTAAGAAGATACTCTAACCCCTTGTAGGGCCTTATATATCCGAAAAACAAAATAAGATTCTTACCAGCTGACTGAATATTTTCCCTTGCCTGCAGCCTGGTAATATCCCCTTTCTTGAAAAAATCGAAGAGTGGAAGAGGATGAAGAATAGAATGTGCCTTCTTTTTAATATCAAGCAGATTGCCGCGGTCTTCATTTGATTGAACGAGAAACGCGTCTACGGGGAAAAAGGCGATTCTGGTAAGAATGCCGTCAAGGATTGACCGTTCGTGCGGAACAACATTGTGGCAGATAAAAATTATTTTCCCCTTGCCGAGAATACGCAATATAGTACATATCTTTGCAAGAGCCGGGGCAAAATAGGGGTGCCACCATTGAACAATTACAATATCCGGATTAAAACGGGCAATACGGAAAGCCGCTTTTAACCAGGTTAAAGGATTTATGGAATCAATAATTCTGTCCGATTCAATCAGAAAGGGGTTTTTACTTTCATCAAATTGTGTTTTCCCGGGAAATAGAAATTCCGGATAAAGACGTTTGTAGTTAACGAGATAAACTTCATGTTTCTTCCGCAGTTCCAGGGCAAGACGTGTATTATAATGGGATATCCCGCCTCTGTAGGGGTAAGCAGGACCAACAAGGCAGATTCGCCGGCTAACACTCCCATCGCTTTTAGTCATCAATTAAATACTCTCTGAATGAGAATGATTTTTCAGTTCGTGATGAAAAGAGTTCAGCAAGTAGACCGAAGAAACCAATCTGAACTGCTATTACTATCATAATCATCCCGCCAACCATGACAGGCCTGACATGCAACCCTTTGCCCATCAACCATTGAATCAGAAAATAGAAATTAATCAATCCGCCCGCCGCCAGGAAAAAAACAGCGAAACGCCCGAAAAAATGCAGCGGCGAAGTGGAACGGCGTGTAATAAACATTACCGTCATTAGATCAAAAAAGCCATTCAGGAACCTTTTTGTACCGTATTTACTCCTGCCGAATTTCCTCTCAGAATGACTTACTCCTTTTTCAGAAACCCTAAACCCTTCCCAGACAGCAAGAACAGGAATAAATCTGTGTAATTCCCCATAGATTACCACCCGTTTGACTACTTCCTTTTTATAAGCCTTTAATCCACAATTAAAATCATGAAGCTTAATACCGCTGACAAACGAAGTAACAAAATTAAAAATCTTTGAAGGCAGCGTCTTGGTTATCGGATCCTTTCTGTTTACTTTCCATCCGGACACAAGATCAGCCCCTTGATCAAGCACTTCAATAAGTTCCGGAATTTCATCCGGATTATCCTGAAGGTCAGCATCAATTGTAATTACTACATCTCCATTCACCACATTAAATCCCTCGGACAGAGCGGCGGATTTGCCGTAATTACGCTGAAAACTTATTATCTTCACACAATTATCCTTCTCCCGCAGTGAATGGAGGACCTTCAAAGAACCATCAGTTGAACCGTCATCAACAAATAGCAATTCATAACCAACCGCGATTTTATTTAATACCGCCGTTAACCGATTATAAAGCTCTTCGAGACTCTTCTCTTCGTTAAAGAGAGGAATAACCACCGAGATAGTGTGTTTCCTTTCCATACTATCGCCCCTGCTTATTGGAAGTTAGAAAATTACGGTACCAGTCAATCTCCCGCTCTATCCCTTCTTTTAGATCAATTCGCGGAGAAAACCCGAGTTCCCTTTTTGCACTTGAAGTATCAGCCCAGGTATCAAGAACGTCGCCTTTAGCTTTGTCAAGAAAACTAATATCAAAATCGTTGTTAATCCTGTTCTTTAATATTTCCAATACTTCCAGTACGGAAACCCTGCTTCCCCCCCCTATATTAAAAATGGTTTCTTCTCCATCATATAGCATCGCCGCCATATTTGCTTCAACAGCGTCCGAAACGAAAGTAAAATCCCGGGTTTGCCTGCCATCCCCGTAAATTTCTATCTCTCCACCGGTAAGCGCCGCTATTATAAAACGGCTAAAAGCCATATCAGGTCTTTGTCTTGGGCCATAAACGGTAAAATATCTCAGAGAAACAGTATTTACTCCGAAATTGATCCTGTATAACTCACAAAGATGTTCCCCTGAAAGTTTTGTTACTCCATATGGTGATACCGGTTTTAATCTCTGATCTTCACGCATCGGAAGCTTATCCGTTTGACCATATACTGAGCTGGAACTTGAATAAACAAGTTTTGTCCGCTTATTTTCTTTAAGCGCCTCCAGAATCTTCTGCGTCGTGAGAATATTCGAATCAACGTAAACCGAAAATTCCTTCCCCCAACTCATTCTAACTCCGGCCTGAGCAGCAAGATGAAAAACAGCTCTGGAGTCACCAATAATCTCGCGAATATCACAACTATTAATATCTTCTTCAATTAATTCGAAATTCTTGTGAGAAATAATATCGCTTAAATTCCTGTGCTTTCTAGCAGGATTATAATAATCAGTGAAAGAATCTATGGCTGTTACATGATATCCATCAGCAATAAGCCTCTCACAAAGATTGGAACCTATAAATCCCGCGGCTCCCGTCACCAAAACTCTATTATCCAAAGTTTAAACTCCTGTCTATTTCGCTGAATCAGATCCAGAACCAATTCCCGGCTCATCATTACTAATCGCTTCGCTAAAGCTCCGGTTCAGAGAATTGAATTCAGGATCCTCGGGATGCCTCGCAAGCCATTTCTCAATATATGATTTTGCAAGACGATTATTTCCAATACCCAAGGCAATCTGAAATCCATAGGCGTAAAGATCTCTCTCATCGGGAACCTTATTAATCCCGTTATCGACAGCATCAAGAGCGAAAGCGGGTTTGCCTGCTTCCCTATACACGGCAACCAGGCCCGTGCAAAAATCTCCCCTTTCAGGATTATTTTTTATCAATCTTTCATAGTGTTTAACCGCTTTATCCAATTGATCGTTCCTAACATAATAAAGGCCGAGATATTTTTTGGCATAGTCAAAGGATGAATTAAACTCCATTGAAAGCTCAGCACGCTCAGTGGCTTTTTCATAATCTCCATCCCTCGCACGCTCCTGAGCTAATTGAAATGCGGCAACTGAAAAATTAATAAACATTGTCTGTGTATCTTTATTCTTGAATACAGAGGTATTTTCCTTCTTTTCATCCGTTAATACTCCACGATATTTGAAAATATCGTCAAAATTTCTTGCCATCATAAACTCATTAAGAAGATGCTCGCCCTTGTATGGAACAATTTTGCGCACCATTCCTTCCATCTCAAGATGCTGTTCATATGGCTTCCATACTTCTTTTGGGACAGTGACAGCAAAATAAACGGGGCGTTCCCAAAGTGCGTTCCGGATTATATGCTGAACAGCCCTGTCACGTTTCCAGGCTACACTGCCATCTTTCAACTTGATCGGGTTCAAATTTTCAATCTCGGAATCGGAGAGCATTATCGGTGTTCCCGGTTTTTGATCCCTAAGCTGTTTGATATACCAATTTGTGTTCAATAAACTGAGATTGGCGACACGGACATCATTTCTGAAATTCTCAACACATTGAATATACCAGAGAGGAAAAGTATCATTATCACCATTGGTGAAAATTATGGCATCAGGTTCCAAACCTGCCAGCATATTATACGCATAATCTCTGGCAATATAATTATTAGATCTATTATGCTCAAACCAGTGATATTTTGCTGGAAGTATCGATAAAACGATAATAAAAACACCCGCGGAGATTATCCAGCGCCGGAATGGAACGCCTTTAGTTTTAAAATAATCCCGGAGCATCATTAAAAACGCACTCGCTCCAATCCCTATAAAAATAGAGAAGAAATAGAAAGCGCCTCCATAAAAATAATCCCTCTCTCTAACCTCATGATCGCTGAAATTGAGAAAGAGTATTAAACCTATTGAATTTAAAGCCAAGGCTGTAAAATTAAGAACCCAGCTTTTCCGCTCTTTGCAATAATTTGAACTAATTCCATAGAGGCCCAACCCGACGGGAATAACAACACTTGCTTTTCCCAGATTAAAAGGACCCATCGTAATATCGCCAATCATCCTGAACTGTTCGCGAAAATAACCCCAGAAGTGCTGAAACTGAAAAAGTAAAGAAGCTTTCCTTGCGAAAATATTCATCGGCGGATACTGTTCTCTCCGAAGATGTGCGTAAAGGGCCCTCCACGTTTCCGGATCCACCTCATCAATCATGGGATTTAACCCGGAACGTATATACAGAAACAGATGCACTGATAAACCCAGCACAAAAAGGGCAGTTGCGGTAATAGCAAATTTTCCTTCCGAGAAATAACTCCAGATCAAAAGAACCACCAGAATCAGCAATCCCACAACCGTAATCATCGAATTCTTATACATTGTCATATCAGCAATAATCACTGCCATACCAAACCCGAACACAAAAAATTCAAAATTGCTGAACGATTTCTTTTTTACCATTAAAAAGAGCAAGAAGATACCGCCGGACGCGAGAATTGTCCCAAGATGAAACCCGATTCCAAGAGAAAAAAGATAGATAATAAAAAGCACAAGGTTTCGGGAATGCTTCTGCTCTTTCTCCTCCAGCGTAACTATTATTTTTTCTCCCTCTTTTTTACCTTTCTTTTGAATAATTGACTGCTTTTTCCACATTGGTATCTCTCCGGAAGGATTTCGATACCATTTCAGAGCAAGTAGAATACTTAACCCCATTAAAAAAGAACTGAGGGAATAAACCTCAGCTTCAGTAGCGTTCCACCAGAATGTATCACTGAAAGTTAAATAGAGAGCGCCCGCCGCGGGTCCCGTATAATGAATAAATTTCTCAATGCCGCTTTTCATACTGCCCAGCATCAGGCTAACAATCTCAGCCATAATCAAATATGCCATTAAGACGCCCAGGGCTCCGAATACGGCCGAAAGGAGATTAACTTTCTGAGCTGCGCTAATTGCAAATGGGAACAATGTAAAAACTCTTCCCACAAGAACATAAAGCGGCGTGCCCGGGGAATGAGGAATACCCAGAATATAGGAAGTCGCGATAAACTCACCACTATCCCAAAAAGAAACGCTGGCAG
>JAUXHZ010000066.1 GCA_030621255.1 Candidatus Latescibacterota bacterium | reverse complement strand
TTCAAAACCGATTACAGTTGTTTGCAAGGAGATTGATCCTTCCCGGAATCAATGTCTTGGAAGGGTAAAGCTTAACAAAAACGGGGATATTATCGATTTTCAGGAAAACCCCAGCTCTTCAAGCTACAAATACGCATCCCTTGGAATATACCTTTTTAACAGGGAGTACCTTATAAAATCTCTTGAGAATAATCCTCTGGATCTGGTTTTTGATATACTCATACCCGGAGTCAAAAACAAAATGGTTTCATGTTACGAATTTGAATCATTTTGGGAGGACATTGGCTTCTCATCAATTTATTATCAAACGTCTATGAGGTTGTTAAAGGATCGGTCATTTTTGCTTGATAAAGAATTGCCGTTGTTTACGAGAAATACGGGGCTTCCGCCGACAAGATTTGTTTCGGGGTGCAGCGTAAAAAATTCAATTATAGCGGATGGTTGTACAATTGAGGGAAGGGTTGAAAATTCAATTGTATTCCCCGGAGTCCATCTATCAGAAGGTGCATCCGTAGAAGAGAGTATTCTATTCCCTTTTTCCACTGTTAACCGGAAAGCCGTAATTAGAAAGGCGATCATCGATAAAAAGGTTATTGTTGAAGAAGAAGCAAGTGTTGGAGACGGCCGCGTTGGTTCCGGGGGTATAGAGATTACAATTATCGGTAAAGGATCTAAAATATCAAGCGGTATAACAGTTGTCAAAGGGAGTATGGTTGAACCTGAGTCTGTAATCTCGGAGGATATAACTTGAATGATTTAGCCGCTTTTATATTAGCGGGTGGAAAAGGTGACAGATTAAGTATTTTAACCAGCTATAGAGCGAAACCCGCAGTTCCATTCGCCGGCAAATATAGAATAATTGATTTTACACTGACAAATTGTGTTAAATCCGGAATTTCATCTGTTTTTATTCTTACGCAATATATTTCACGTTCTCTTGTCAGGCATCTTGGTATAGGGAAACCGTGGGATCTTGACCGTAGAGAAGGCGGGCTTGCTCTTCTGCATCCACGTCTGGGTTACAGGGGCGCAGACTGGTATAGGGGAACAGGTGATGCAATGTATCAAAACCTTTCTGTGCTGGAAGAACTGGATTGTGAGAATATTCTTATTCTTTCAGGCGATCATGTTTATAGGGAAGATTATACTAGATTTTTAAAGGTACATGTAGATTCCGGCGCGAAAGCTTCAATTGGAGTCGTTAATGTTCCGGATGAACTTATCAGCCAATGTGGTATAGCAACTGTGGATTCAGACGGAACTGTAAAACGGTTTGAGGAAAAACCGGATAGAAGTGACAGTAATCTTGCTTCGATGGGTATCTATCTTTTTAATAGGGAATTTTTAATTTCAATTCTTAAAAAGTTGAAAAGAAAATTCAGGGATCTTGATTTTGGCAACCACATTATTCCTTACCTGACATCTAATAGAGAATTGGCGGCATATAGATTCGATGGATACTGGCTGGATATCGGAACCGTTAAAAGCTATTTTCAGGCAAGCCAGGAGTTGCTTGACCCCAACTCAGGATTTAACCTCTACTCTAGTTCAAATATCTTGACGGTATCTGATGAGAATTTGCCAACAGTTGTTAAACAAGGCGCTTCAGTAAACAATTCCATGATATGCAGCGGGTGTTTGATAAAAGGCGATGTTTCTTCTTCTATTATATCCCCGGGAGTAGAAATTGAAGAAGGAGCAACAGTTGCAAATTCAATCATCTTTCATAGATGCAAAATTGGGCGAAATGCAAAGATTAAGAATACAATTATTGATAAGGGATGTGATATTGGAGAAGAGGCTGTTATTGGCTATGGGGACAAGAATGTTGCCAATATTCTTCAGCCGACTTATCTGGATTCGGGGATTACACTTATAGGGAGAAAAACCATGATCCCCGCTGGAATTAAGATTGGCACTAATTGTCTTATATCCGCTTCGCCCCGAGATAATCTGGTCGATCGTAAAGATTATAAAGATGGTGACTATTTTATGCCTGAAGAGAAAGAATCCTGAGCAGGATCTACAAAGATAGTTATGCGGTCTCCGGGGTAGAGTCTGTTCTTTTTTATACTTTCATTCCATTTCAGAATGTTCGCTATAGAAGTGTTATAAATACTGCAAATAGAGCTTAGTGTGTCTCCTTTTTTTACAATATAGATCATTCTGATTTTGTTGCCGGTACTTGCAGTGCTGACAAAACCGGGAGGAACAAAGATTGTTAGTTTCTGACCGGGTTTAATAAGAGATGAGTATTCAAGGTTATTCCAAGATCTTATATGTTTGAGCTTAGCATCAAATTTGTCAGAGATTTTACTCAGGTTATCACCGGATTTGACCTCATAAACCAGCTTCTTGAAATCTGAAGGAGCCTTATGCTTTCTAATCTTTATGCTAGTGGGTAAATTAGGTGTTTCCCGGTAAGAAGTATAGGAGGTATTTGAATTATCGAGAATTTCTTTTACTGGAACCATAAGCGTTTTTCCGGCTCGAATAGACCGGGGTTTGGGGATTTTGTTTATTCGGATTAATTCAGATTGCGAGATATCATACCGTAGAGCTATAGTCGATATTGTTTCTCCAGGTTTAATTATATGTCTGTGCCAGGAAACGCGCTCGGAAGGGTTTATATTTGACAACACTTTCAGAACACTCAAACCTTTACCTTTCGGCACCTTTAAGTTGATTGGCATGCCGGGGGGGGTGGCCCATCTGTTAAGTGCCGGATTCAGCTTCTTTATGCGTGAATATGTACAGGAAGCCGCTTTGGCCACGACCCTTAAATCAGTAGATTTATTGATTTCAATAATATCAAATTCCACCGGGGAAATGTCCGGTTTCCTGAACCCGTATTTTTCAGGAGAACGCCCTATAGCCAGCGCAGCCATGAATTTCGGAACAAACCAGCGAGTCTGATAAGGCAATTTCAAACGCCAGTAATTTTTGGTTTTCTGCCGTGATATTGTGTGCGCCACTCTGTATTCTCCAGCGTTATAGGCAGCGAGAGCCAATTGCCAGTCGCCAAAAAGAGTGTGGAGATGTTTTAGATAATGGGCGGCCGCGTATGTTGAGGCGATTATATCTTTGCGTTCATCGATCCACCAGTTGATTCGAAGATTAAATGCTTTGCCGGTACCTGCTAGAAATTGCCAGGGACCAACTGCTTTAGCATAGGAACGAGCTGTTGGATTCAGGCCGCTTTCAATGACAGCCAGATAAAGAAAATCACGGCTTATCTCATTTTCCACGAGAATAGGCTCAATGATATCACGGTATTTCCCAACTCTGTCAAGCCATCTCTGAAAAGTTCTTCGTCCCTTGCCCTGGAAATAATCAAGCCAGTGTTTGGTTCTCCAATTGTAGATTATCTCTATTTCTTCTTCTACAACATGATTTCTCGCGATAGAATCGAGAAGGGCGCCGACATGAGTTTGCCAACCATTTTGATACATTTCATCTACAGCTTTTTGTCTTAGTGTGTGTGTGGCTGATTCCAATGAATCGAGATGAAGGCACAATGGCTGAACAGGGTTGGTGTCCTTTAGTTCGATAATTTCTTTCAGCAAAGAATCGCAAGAGGTTATTGTAGTTTCCAGATCTCCCAAGTAATATAAGTAGGAGGCTTTATCATATATATTTCGGTACTGTATCAGATGTGGAAAAGTAAAATAGAAATTATCTGAAGGATAATTTTGTTTCTTACCGTTTCCAACAAAGGAAAGAAAACACCCCTGAAAAAAAAGCGTCACTATTAAAAGTAGAAATATATAATGTTTGTGTTTCATTTGTTTCACTCACTTTTGGAGTTAAATATAGCAGATTAAACAATATTTATCAAGATTATCGAATATGTGTTAACTTACTTGTTCGCATGGAGTAAGCTGTTTGTTCCTCTTTAGACGCCTTATTGACGGGTGGAAAACATTTTATGTTTATTGTATAATTAGTATGCAACGCTGTTTTCATAAGGCGATTGCATATTGACGACTGGAGCAGACGTGCTTTTTTCGTTCTTTAATCGTCAAAAGAATATAGTGATTCCTTATAGGTATGCAAGAAGGTATTATGCAGCGGGGATTTGAAAAAGATTATCACGAACTCCTTTTAAGCCTTATCCCGAGAGATCTACTTTCATCAGTGCGTCTTGAGGGTATCATTGACGCTCTTGCTCATAATGAGAGAAGCACGATGATAAAAGAGGCATATCTTTCAATGGAGGAACTTTGCGCCAAAGGTGTTTTTATTAAAAAGGGATTTAGGAAATCGGGGGCTGGAGTATTTTTTGACTATGAAGGAGCAGGAGACCAAACACGATTCACACTTGAAATGACAAAAATCGAATGGGGTCAACTACCGTCGGAACGAATGGATGATGAGCGAAAGGAGATTGTTCCAGGAGTTATTGCCGGGATAATTTCCTCTTTATCCATAAATAGCGCCAGATCTGTCGGCAGTAAGATAAGCAGTATGTTATCATTATCACCTAGAATTGTGGCTAATACTAAAGCCTTTCTAATTTTGGATACCAGACTTAATATTTTAGGAACTCATAGCGTAACAAATATTTTTGAAATAAGTTTTGATAATATAAAGAAAAATCAACTATACAAAAAAGTCTTAAAAAACAAAGCTGTTATTTTTGTTTCGGAACCTCTTGGAATGAAGAAAAGTTTCTTTGAATTAAGCGGCGATGTAAAAAGGCTGGTTTTGATTCCATTGATTTTTTCTGACAGAGAAATAGGGGTGTTGGAAATCCACTTCTCTAGCGACGTGGAGATCAGTAAAAATATCTTGTTTAATTTATATCTTGTAGGGGAAGGAATTATCAGGTTATTGAAAAATAATATTCAATTGGAACAAATGGTATCAGTCGACAAACTCACATGTGTAAATAACCGTAATTATTATGAAACACAGGTTCCACTGGAACTTGAAAGAGCCTCAAGGGACAAAAAATTCCTTGGATTTTTGATAATGGATATCGATCATTTTAAGGAATTCAATGATAAATACGGACATGATACAGGCGATGAAGTATTGAAATTGGTCGCTCAAACGGTTAAGAGGCATTTAAGAAAAATTGATCTTTTTATACGTTTTGGAGGCGAAGAATTTATCGCAGTGCTTCCGGGAGCGAGTAAAGAAGCAGCCATGAGAACAGCTGAACGATTAAGGAATGTTATTGAGAATACTGAATACAAGGTTGAAGATGGGAGAGAGCTCAGTATTACAATAAGTATTGGAGGTTCAATTTTCCCCCTTGACGCAAAAAATCAATCGGAGCTTTTCCGTAACGCCGACAAATCATTGTTAAAGGCAAAAAGAAACGGAAGAAATAAAGTTGTTTTCTTCTAAATCTGAAATATATATAGTTTGGATGTTGGCGATTGAGTAGTGATATACGATGCTGCCGAAGGGTAGCGGTTGGTTAAAAAAAATCGAAGGCCGCGGGAGGTAAGTGATGTTGGTGTGGTGGGCCGCTTTTTATTTGCTCGGAAATCTTTTTGTTCCCTCATTTTTTACCATAGTAATTATTCAGGCACTATTCTTAATTCTGTATTTATCATCATATTTACAACGGAAAGTCCAGAGTAAGAAAGATAAAGTTTACTCTAGGTCATTATCTTTAACGCCGGGGAATAATTTTTTTCTTATTTGTATAACTTCGGTGGTGTTATTGATGAATGGTATGGAAGGAAATAGGGGAGGCGGTGATTCCTCTGGGTTAAAAAAGGAAGCGATTCCGGATACCACGCGGTCTCGAATCAGATATTCTTCTTGCTTATCAAAGATAGAAGAGATTTGTTTGCGGCCGACGGAATTGATGAGAGAAATATTCCTTGGCCGGCTTTCCAGAGAACCGATATCAACAAATGCTCAAAATATGCTGAAAGCCTTATTGCTCGCTGAAAGAAGAGGTATTTCTTATGATTTAAGAGAGAGTTACGGTTATCTTGGTATAGCTCATTTTTTGGCTTTAAGCGGGCTGCATTTGGGTTTGATCGTAATTCCGCTATCGTCGTTTTTATCAAGGGCACGAGTGCCAAAAAGATGGAAAGAATTGACGGTTTCAATATTTGTGATTGCCTACACAGCAATAGCGGATTTTCCTCCATCACTTCTGAGGGCGGCCGCGCTATATCTGTCAATTAGTTTCTATAGAAATATTAACGTACGGGCGAACTTGATTAATTCTCTTATTCTTGGTTCATTCTTCCTCGTAATTATAGACAGGAGGCTTATTTTTAATACAGGTTTTGAGCTTTCCTTTCTTGCTGTTGCGGGTATAGCGTGTCTCGGTATTCCCGCCATTAATAAGTTGAGGGAGATTGTACCGGAAAATCCGGGGGGTAAAATT
>JAUXHZ010000169.1 GCA_030621255.1 Candidatus Latescibacterota bacterium | reverse complement strand
TTTTTAATTTTTTTAGATCCGACTCAATTCCCCTCTTATCATCTTCGGATATAACTTCACTCTGTTCCTTTAATGTCTGTTCAGTTGGATATATCAATATTTCAGCTTCATTGCGAACCTTTATTCCACTTCTTTTTTTATCATCTTCAACAGCATGCTCTTCCGCTTCCTTCACCATATCATCAATCTGCTCATCCGAAAGCCCGCTTACAACCTTCACTTGCATTTTCTGTTCCTTACCGGTTCCCAGATCTTTTCCGGACACATGCACAATACCATTCGCGTCAATATCAAATGTCACTTCAATCTGAGGAATCCCGCGGGGAGCGGGTGGAATGCCCACAAGATCAAATTTCGTCAAAGTCTTGTTGTCCTTTGCAAGTTCCCTTTCACCCTGTAGAACATGTATGCTTACAGCCGGCTGATTATCCGTCGCGGTTGAGAATATTTGACTCTTGCTGAATGGAATTGTAGTATTACGTTTTATCAGTGTAGTCATTAACCCGCCGAGAGTCTCAATACCGAGGCTTAGGGGAGTTACGTCGAGAAGAAGTATTTCCTCAACTTCACCTGACATAATCCCCGCCTGAATTGCCGCTCCCATAGCCACTACCTCATCCGGGTTTACTCCTCTGTGAGGATCCTTTTTGAAAAAATTCTTAATTTCTCTTCTTACAGCTGGAATCCTTGTCGAACCACCAACCAGAATTACTTCTTCTATATGCGAAACATTCATATTGGCATCATGGATAGCCTTTTTACATGGCTCTATTGTAGCCTTTATATGAGGCAAAAGAAGTTTTTCCATCTCCGCTCTGCTCAACATAATATCGAGATGTTTCGCTCCGTCATCATCAACAAATATAAAGGGAAGGTTAATCCCTGTTTCATGAACCGAGCTTAGCTCACATTTTGCTTTCTCTGCGGCTTCATAAATCCTCTGCATAGCCATCTTATCCTCGGAAAGATCGATTTTTTCTGATTCCATAAATTGCGCTACAATCCAATCGGCAATCAATCTGTCAAAATCATCGCCGCCCAGGCTGGTATCTCCATTTGTTGATTTTACCTGGTAGATACCCTTGTTCAATTCAAGAATCGAAATGTCGAATGTCCCGCCGCCAAGATCATACACAGCTATCTTCCCGGATTTTTCTTTATCAAAACCATACGCCATAGCAGCGGCTGTAGGTTCATTAATTATCCTCATTATTTCAAGCCCGGCTATCTTTCCCGCATCTTTGGTAGCCTGGCGCTGAGAATCATTAAAATAAGCCGGAACGGTAATTACAGCCTTTTTGATTTCAGAATCAGTATATACTTCAGCGCTTCTTTTTATAGACCTTAGAATCATCGCCGAAATTTCCTGAGGCCTATAGCTTTTATCTCCAAATTCAATAAGGAGCTCGTCCCCTTTCCCCTTCTTGATTTTGTAGGAAACATTCCCCACTGTTTCTGAAGAATCGGAATATTGATTTCCCATAAATCGTTTCACACTGTAGATAGTATTATCGGGGTTAGTTACTGCCTGCCTCTTGGCCAATTCCCCAACAAGCCTTTCATTATTTTTCGCCAGAGCTACAACAGAAGGCGTTGTTCTGCTTCCCTCCGCGTTCGGAATAATAGAAGGCATCCCCCCCTCAATAATAGCAACACATGAATTTGTAGTTCCAAGATCAATTCCAATTATTTTATCCATTTTTTTTCCTTTTTTAATAACAAGAAGAATTTATTTCTCTTTTTTCTTCTTCTCTCCGGCGACCATGACTTTTGCCGGCCTTATTACTAACTCATCAAACATATACCCCTTTAGCACCACATGAGCCACTTTCCCAACTCCAATCCCTTCATCTTCAACTTCACCTAGAGCTTCATGAAATTCCGGTTTGAAAATTTGCCCTTCGGCATCAATTTCCTTAATACCTAATTCTTTCATAATACTATCTAATCTGTTGCAAATAAGTTTGATCCCTTCCTTAAAATCATCTCCGGGACCGCTCTGCGTTTGAAATGCCCTGTCAAAATCATCCAAAACCGGAATCAAATTCCCCAAAACATCAACATACATCCTTTTCTTAAGCAAAACTTGTTCCCGATTGATTCTCTTCTTAAAATTATCAAATTCAGCTATCATTCTAAGCAATCTATCCTCTTTAACCTCAATCAACTGTTTTGCTTGTTCAAGCTCCTTGCGCATCTTTTCAAGTATTTCATTTTTATGGTGCAAAAGATCAACAAGATCCTTTTCCCCCCTTTTTCCACTCTTTTTAACATGTTTCTTGCTGTTTTTCTCTTTTTTACCTGTCCCCTTTTTACCTCTATTAACCTTTCCTAAATCATGCCTCTTTACGGGATTTTCTTTTATCTCTTTTTTTTCTTCTTTTTCAGCAGTCTTTTTTCCGTTATCCACTTAATCCAACCTCCACTTCCTAAGGAGAATCTAATAAATTATCCCCCGCAGTTATATACAATCTAATTCTTTTGCCATTCTGCCAAGAATTGGTAAAACCAGCTTGTAACTCATTCTTGTGGGTCCGAGAATACCAAGCAATCCCTTGCTATTCTGCCTGCCAAAGCTCTGCGTAACGACCGAGAATTTACTTAATTCCAGAGTTTGATTCTCGCTGCCTATTGTAACCACTAAATTGCGGCACATCCTTTTCTTCATAATATTCAGCATTAATCCTCTTTGCCCCATTATCGTTACCAGATTTCGTAAAACAAGCGGATCTTTAAATTCAGTGGTATTCCAGGAAAGATTCATATCTCCCATGTAATACTTTAAATCATATGGCCAATCAAAGAGAAGGTCAGCCTCAGTAGTTACACACTCCGTAATTTCTCTTTCCAATCCCTTGCTTTCTTTTATGAAATCTCTCAGCCGTTCCACAGCCTCCTCCAGAGGACATTCTGCAACCCTCTCATTAATTAATCGATTTGCCTCACTTAAGACATAGGAAGGATAACGCTTCGGGAACTCAACACACACGCTCCTTTTCATACCGGAAGACAGCTTTAAGATCACAAAACCTCTGGTTCCTTCATTCTGTATAATATCCAACTTGATTATATATCCGTAAGAATGGAAAAATCCCATCATCAAACCCATATAATTTGTTAATTCTCCTAGTAATCTTGATGTTCGGAGCATAATATCACGCAGGTCGCCAAAATCCCTGCCGATCACGTCCTTTATTTCCCCTATAACACCGTTCCCCAACAAATTCCCTTCTCTAATCGAATCAACATAAAACCTGTAACCTGAATCGGTAGGGACTCTTCCGGCTGAAATGTGCGGTTTGAAAAGATATTCTTTTTCTTCCAGCGAATGAAAGATTATTCGGATATTCGAAGTGCTGACACTTAGCTTATATCTGTTTTTTAAGGCTTTTGAACTAACGGGCTTGCCCGTCTGGATGTATAGATCAACAACCTTTTTCAGCATTTCCGATTCAGAACGACTTATATTTTCCAAGACAACCACTGTTAGCACTCTCCATCTCTGACTGCTAAAATGTTTGCATAAAGTTAAATATTCCTGTACTCCATGTCAAGCTTGTTAACAGAATGTATCAGCCTGTCAGTATTAGAGCAAATTGAATGCCGTGAAACACAAAAAAGGATATTAAAAACTATACCCTTCTGTAAACAACCGTATCCAGCCGGAGTTCCTTATTGAATACAAGAGCTTCCAAAAGTCAAGTATTTGCTATTTAATCAGGCCGCCTATTCTGCTGAACCTCGGCCAGTGTTTCTTGTAATCGATAGAGAAATAAAAAAAGAGGGCTTCCCTTCTCAGGAGCTTTTTATCCAGGGGACCCCAAAAACGCGAATCGTAGCTATTATCACGATTGTCGCCAAGTACAAAGAT
>JAUXHZ010000144.1 GCA_030621255.1 Candidatus Latescibacterota bacterium | reverse complement strand
GCACAATGATTCATTCTCGGGGAAAAGCTCAAGCACCAGATCATCTGTTCTGTAAATATCTTCTTTTTTCCCGGACAACGCCAGCCAGCGGAAAGGCCCCTTCCCAATACAAAACATTGGACGTACGAACGCGGGTACAAACCCGGGAAAGTCAAAGGCATTCTCAAGTCCACCCTTTTCCGCCTGACCTCGTATGTTATTTCCGTAATCAAAAACAACAGCCCCTTTTTCCTGAAAATCGAGCATTGCCTGAACATGGGCGACAATAGATTCGACAGCTTCCTTTATGTAGCGGTCAGGATCCTTATCCCGAAGCCTCACCGCTTCTTCAAGCTCATAACCCCTCGGAACATAGCCATTCAGTGTGTCATGAGCCGATGTTTGATCGGTTACGATATCAGGGACTATACCCCGTGAGATCAGCTCGGGGAATATATCCGCCGCGTTAGCAAGGAGCCCTATTGATAGAGGTCTTTTCTCTTTTACCGCTTTATCTACCTTCTCAAGGGCGCTATCCAGGTCTCTTTCCATCTCATCAAGATACCGTGTGTCAAGCCGTCTTTTGATTCTTTTCTCGTCAACCTCAACAATCAAACATACCCCGCCGTTCATTGTAACCGCTAGGGGCTGAGCTCCGCTCATTTCTCCCAATCCTCCGGAAAGAATAAATTTTCCCTTAAGGTCACCACCAAAATGTTTTCGCGCGCATTCGGAAAGTGTTTCGTAGGTCCCCTGCAATATGCCCTGGGTTCCAATATACATCCAGGACCCGGCAGTCATCTGACCATACATCATTAAATCTTTTGCTTCCAGTTCCCTGAAATGCTCCCATGTAGCCCACTGTGGAACTAGAAGAGAATTGGCTATTAATACCCTTGGAGCCCCTTCATGAGTTTGAAACACCGCTACGGGCTTACCCGACTGGACAAGGAGGGTTTCGTCGTTCTCAAGATTCTTTAATTCCCTTACAATAGTGTGGTAAGCATCCCAGTTCCTAGCCGCTTTTCCTGTTCCCCCATATACTATGAGTTCATCAGGATTCGCCGCGACTTCCCTGTCCAGATTGTTCATTAACATCCTTAAGGCCGCCTCCTGAAACCATCCCTTGCAACTAATCTCGCTGCCTCTCGGAGCCCTTATATCTACTAGTCCCATATCTACTTTCACCTCCAGAATGACGATCGAGCGACAATGCATTACCGTCCGCTCCATCAGCCCGGGAAACGCTACTAACGTTAAGCGTTGCATCTCCTTATAATATTACAAATTAACCCGCTAATTCCTTTCATTCCCTTTTTGCCGGCCACTATACTTCAAACCTTTACTCTACCCATTTTTCTTCCGTCAGGCAAGATGAAAAGCTGATTTTTCCTTCCCTGGGAAGAATTATTCAGCAAACCAATCGAGAGAGATCTTTATCACTTCAGCAACCGATGAAGCAACAACTCCCTCGGTAGGCAATGAAGAAAGTATATATTTTCCATATGATCGGCTGTGAATTCTGGAATCAAGGATAACGACTACACCCTTGTCATCCCTTCTTCTGATTAACCTGCCGATCCCCTGTCTTAAGCGCAAAATGGCTTCAGGCAGGAAGAGTTCCTGAAAAGGATTACCCCCCATAGCCTTAAGTTTTTCAGAACGTGCCTGGGTAATAGGCTCATCAGGTACTGGAAATGGTATCTTTGGAATTACGAGTATCTCCAGCTGATCTCCCGGGAAATCCACGCCTTCCCAGAAACTTGCCACACCAAGCAATACAGACGCATCAGTACCCCTAAACTTTTGAGAGAGAATTTCTCTGCTGTCACCCCTCCCCTGAACCAAAAGAGGCCCCGGAAGTTCCACTTTGTCAAGTTCCAGCGCGGACTGAAGACACATTCTGTATGAAGTAAAGAGTACAAGCAATCTTCGCTTGTGCCTCCCGGCAAGTCCTCTTACAATATTTACGATTTCTTTTGAAAATGCTCTTTCGTTAGGATCACCGGTCTCTGAATGTAAAATAACAAGACAGTTATCATCCCTCAGGAATGATGAAGGTTTTATTAGTTCAAATACCTGTTTCGAACAAAACCTTAATCCCAGCCGCTTTTTTATGTAATCGAATGAGCCGTTTTGACTCAGGGTCGCCGACGTAAAAAGAACCGATTCACAGGAATCGTTTAAAAAATCAGCAAACCGGCGGTCGATATTTATTGGCGCCCCGCAAATAGATCTTATCTTTGAACGATCATTCCATTCTATCCAGAAGACTGTTTCCTCATCACACCCTTTTGTTAAAAAAGTTGCCGCTGCCGCCAGCTCTTCAAGTTCTCTTTCGACCGTTTCAATATCTTGCTGAAATGACCTGATACCGTTTGAGCCCCTGTGCTTATATAATACTTTAAGTTCTTCGCGCAACTCATTGTTATACAAAAAATAACGGTCAATTTCATCCCTTGCATCAACAAATGCTTCTTCCCCGTCAAAATACCTTGTCTTGGTTTGAGAAATTGTCTCTTTAGGGTTCAGGCCTTCCTCAATCTCTATAAATATATCTCTCCAGGCCTCCTCTGTCTTTGATACCAAATCGGCAAGTTTAAGTATGCGCCCCTGCCAATCCATTTCCCCCGGAGCTGTTTCAAGCTCATGCAACAAAAATTTCCATCTGTCATCCTGCGGACTGACAGGTTTTATCCATTTTATTAGTCCTGATATTTCGCGGGGCCCGATCCTTATTGAGAGATTTTCCATAACACACTTTTCCAAGTGATGTGCTTCGTCAAAAATAACACTTTGATAATCCCCCAGAACACCTCCCCCTCCTCCATAATCGGCCATCACCAGTGCATGATTTACAAATACAATATCAGCCGCGGCCGCCTTTTCTCTTGCAATAAGAAGCGGGCAGCTCTTAGCGCTGACGCAGCCGTTCATTAAGCACCTCACGGGAGCACGCATGGTGTTCAGATTTATTTCAAGCCTTCGGGCCGGAAGAGTTTCAACGGTGCCAGTTTCTGAAAAGAGTGCCGACAGAACAAGGTCAAGGGCGTCTTCGGGCCGGTTGCTCATAAACTTACTGACCGTCGCTATCAATCTTCTAGCGCAGATATAGTTTTCTCTCCCTACCAATCTCTCGGCACGAATATCGAGGCCCAATATATCTCTTATGAGCCCGATTTCCCGATCAAAGAGCTGGTTCTGAAGATTTTTCGTATAAGTTGAAATAATAAGCCGGTTCCCTGTTTCAAGAGAGAAAAGAAGGGCAGGAATAAGATAGGCAAGCGATTTGCCGGTTCCGGTCCCCGCTTCGATAAATGCAGCCTTGCCCTCCTCTAGTGCTTTCCTAACGTCTAATGCCATTTCGAGCTGATCGAGGCGCCTTTCTCCCAACCCCTCAAAGATTAGTTCAAAAGCTTCTTTTATAGTGTATTTCCGCGCCTCATGTAAAGATTCCCTGAGCTTTTCATCTGGATCTCTTTTACCAATACCGGAGCGCTTTATCGTGAATATCCCCTCTGGATTATCGCTATTTACGACCGCGGCAGCCTGTTCAATCAGGGATATACCCTTAAAACCGCTTCTTCCTGCAATTGTCAAAAGTAAAGGGAGAGGAACAAGGCTCCGCGAGAGCCTTCGAAGGATATAACAGTATAACCCATCGAGGCCGAGCTTCTTTTTAAAACTGTCCTCTAAATATGGGGTAAACGCGTCAATTTCTTTTTTTCTAAAAGATATTGAATCATTTCCGAAGATAGAATCTTTATATGAACCCTCTCGCATCCCGAAAAACCACCACTATCTCTCTTAATCAAAATTATTAATCCCCGTACCTCTTCTCATAATCCTCCCTGCTGCGCATAGTTCCGCGTATCGCGCAGAATTCCCCGCACATCGTACATAATTCATCATCTCCGCCTGAACTTTTATCATAAAGCAAATTGGCTTTTTCAGGATCAATACTCTTTTCAATCGATTTTTTCCACTCAAGCTTTGCCCTCGGTATAGATACGGAATTGTCCCACTCCAGCGCCCCCGGGATTCCCTTTGCGATATCACCGGCGTGCGCCGCGATTCTCGTGGCGATTACCCCCTCACGGGCATCTTTTATCGATGGGAGACGCAAATGTTCAGCCGGCGTTACATAGCAAAGAAAATCAGCACCGTGCCACGCTGCCACCGCTCCGCCGATAGCGGCTGTAATATGATCATAGCCCGGAGCTACATCCGTTACAATGGGACCGAGAACATAAAACGGAGCATTCCCGCAAGCCTTTTTCTGAATCATCATATTAGCAGCTATTTCATTCAGGGGGACATGCCCCGGGCCTTCAACAAAGACACTAAC
>JAUXHZ010000194.1 GCA_030621255.1 Candidatus Latescibacterota bacterium | reverse complement strand
CAACCCGGATACAACTGCAACAAAAAAGGAAAAAATAGATAGCGTAAGAACAGAAGCGCTTGCCATACTGCCTGATACAACAAAGGTTCACTCTGATGCTCCAGACAGTTCAACCGCAGATAGAAACGAGCAAAACACAGCTCCTGAACCGATAATTGAAGCTAAAGAAGTAAAAGCCCCCGTACAGAAAATATCCACAGGGTATATTGATATTCACATAAAACCTGAAGCGGCCATTTTTATCGATGGTAAGCAGCGGCTTTTCGGAAGTCAGCTTGGACCTATGTCGATCAGCGCCAAAAGACACACGATTCTGATTCGAAGGGCAGATTACCAGGATTACTCTGAAATCATCACGATAAAAAAAGATGAGCTTTCCAAACGGAGAATCACACTGAAAAAGGCAATGGGGAAAATAAACTTTTCCACTCAGGAGGGAGTCAAGATACTCATAGCCGGCAATCTCATGGGCATCACTCCGCTTAATTCACCGATTGTCATCGAATCCGGGCAACACACAATCAAACTCATAAAAAAGGGCTATCTCCCTTGGGAAAACAAGGTTGAGGTACAATCCAACAAAACCCTGTTACTTAAGGTTTCACTCATTCCGAGATAGATTTCTTAACATTTTGATATAACTATCATACCTCTTTTCCGAAATCTCCCCATCCTTAACAGCTTCCTTTACAGCGCACCCCGGTTCATGATCATGAACACAAGTAGAGAAACGGCAGTCATCGGGGAAATTACAAAAATCCCTGAAGTACAAATGTAATTTATTTTTTTCAATCTGGTTAACACCAAACTCTCTTATTCCCGGCGTGTCCCCCAGGTATCCCCCCGAGCTTAAAGGATGGAGCTCAAAATGGCTCGTCGTATGCCTCCCCTTTCCCGTCTTGGCACTCACCCTGCTAATCCTGAACTCAAGATTAGGCTGCAGTTTGGAAATAATAGAGGTTTTACCAGCCCCGGAGGGGCCTGCCATCAATGACCGTTTGTTTTTCATTAATTCGCGTAACGGCTCTATCCCCTTTCCCTCTATTGCACTGCAGAATAAAACCTTGTACCCCATTCTGACGTATAAATTCAATTCCTTCTTCAACGCACCCAAATCATCTGAAAGATCAATTTTGTTGATACATACTACCGGTTCTATCCCCCCATACTCAGCGGCAACAATCATCCTGTCAATGAGTCTCAGGCTCAAAACCGGTTCAATTACGGAATGAACAAGAAAAATATAATCGAGATTGGCCCCGAGAATTTTTTCCCTTCTCGTGCCGAAAGAAGTGCTTCTCGCGAAAACCGACTTGCGCTCTTCAACTGACACTATAAGACCCGCATAATCAACCGACTTGGAATTGCTTTGCTTCCTGAATTTTACACTATCCCCCACAACTGGAAGGATTTTATCACGATCCCCGCTGATCCTAAACTTTCCACGAAGGAAACACTTCACTTCCCTTCCTTCACTTACAATATAATAATTGGCCCCTTTTATTCTTATTACAAATCCCTCTTTTATTTCATCAAAATTCATATCCACCCGATTTCTAAAGTTTTCTATTTAGCATTCAGAATAATTATATTATAATATTACATTAAGAATACAAAAAACATTTGTATAATTAAACCTCCTATTATACAATGAGTTGAGATGAATGTTAAAATTAAGGAAAACATGGAATCTGAAAAACTTATATCGTTGTTTAACAAAGATCTCTGCCTATTCCATTTGCGTTCAAGAAAAAAGTTTTCTATTCTTCGTGAAATGGCGCATCACCTTGCCAAAATGGGAAGGGTTTCCGACGAAGATCTAATAATGGAAATGCTCAAGAACCGTGAAAGCCTTGGAAGCACCGGCCTGGGCAAGGGAGTCGCTTTCCCTCACGGCAAATCTCTGGCAATCAAAAAACTCACTATTCTGTTCGGCAAATCGGTGAGCGGGATTGATTTTGAATCTCTGGATGGCAAACCTACCCACATATTCTTTCTCATTCTGGCACCCTCAAACAGAGAAGCTGAAACCTATCTTGAATTACTGAGTGACCTCTTAACCCTTGTTAAGAACCCGGAAAAACTCAAAAAACTACACGAGGTAAAAGATTTCTCCAGCTTAAAAGTTCTATTTGGAGGTATGGAAACTTGAAGAAAAATTCCAGATTCTTGATAGCTCTACAGGACCTTGACATAATGATAAGTGAAATAAAGGACAAATCTACTGCCAAGGAACTGAAAGAGATGGGTTTTGAACTATCAGGCCTGAAAGAATTGGAAAACGCCCGTTTAGAACTGGCTGAACAAATTTCTCCAGCCATTCTTAATCGCTATGAAAAACTTGCCGTACACTACAAAATAGCAATATTACCTATAACCGGGGATAAATGCCTAGGTTGTTTTGTTAGACTTCCGACATCCTTCTTTTCATCAACCCCAACAGTTGAACTTATAACATGTGAAAACTGCGGAAGAATGCTCTATATCCCCTAATCATAAATTATTCTCATGAATTATCAATCAACCCATTCTGACACGGGCCTTTTCTATTGCCCCTTTATCATTTTTTTTATAAAAAATTCTTGCACCTTCCAGCTTCTTAGTGTAAAATCTTTTGTCGTGTAAGAATCTTTAACTGGCAAGGGATATGTAAGATGGTAGACGGGTCTAAAGAAGAAAAAAAATCCCGTTTTCTTATACACAGCAGCATAGATAATTATCATCCATGGCGCGGTTATAAATCGACTGACCTTCTAAACGGCAACGATTATCAATTATTCTCCCTACAGCTCCCGAAAAATCTTTCAATTTCTCTCGCGGATCTAAATATGCGGGGGGTTCTATTTTCAAATATTAATCGGGGAATTTTGCCAATACTCTCCCTTGAAAAAAATAAAAAAGAGATTTTTTTTCTATTGCCGAATTTCAGCTTTAAACCCTTAACAAATTTTTTGGATGAAATCCCAAGCGAAAAATCACTTGAACTTCTTAAAAATCTTACAAGGACATTGATCCTCAGTTGGGATATGGGGCTCTATTTTCACAATCTTACTCCGGAATCAATTATATTTGTAGATGAATCTCCCAGAATTCTTCCTACGGCCTACCTTCTTCCCAAAATGATTATGGACTTGATATCCAATTCCGGGGATGAAAATAGAAACAAGGAACACCCCCTCTTTAAAGATTTAAATGATATGGGCAAATTGTTTGGAATATTCTCCAACCACCTCAAGCCGGAAGATTCAAATAGATGCGGGAAAATTTCAGAAACCCTGCAAATATTATCCCCTGATACACCCCCGGACATCTTCTTTAAAACCATCGAATCAGTCAAATCGTTCCTCGGTATTAAAGAAGATATTAAAATCCTGCCAGTCAGTGGCGGATCCCTGATTACTCCCTCCACCAAAATCAAAGACAAACTCAAAGAAAAAGTAATTGGATGCTCATCTAATAAGAAACAGCTTATAATCTTAAAAGGTAATAATGGTGACGGTAAAAGTTGTATGTTAGAAATTGCCCGGAGATTATTTCTTTCCGAAGCCGATTTTAAAGGCAAAATCCTGAGTCATAACCAAATATTTTCCGACAAAAGTGATGTTGAAACTTT
>JAUXHZ010000119.1 GCA_030621255.1 Candidatus Latescibacterota bacterium | reverse complement strand
TATCTTTATCAGCCGCGCCTTCTTCCGGAACCACAGGAATCTCCATGTCAGCAGTCGGTTCTTGAATAATTATATTTTCGGCGGTTTCCTCTTTTTCATCCTCATTTTCCAAAGTGTCTTTCTTTAAAATGTCTCTGCCGGCTTCCTGCACTGTCTGGACAGCCTTGTTAATTGTTTCACTATTCCTGTCCTCTTTGATAGAACTTCCCCTTAGATACCACCACGCTATAAATACAATCACAAAAAGGATGGCTGTTATCACAACTATTCTGAGGGAGCTGATCCCTTTTGCCGGAAGTTTATCCTCAGGTTCAATTTCTTCTGTTTTCACAATAACCCCTGGTTCATTATCCGCAGGTTCTTTGCTGACTGCAGTTTGTTGTCCGGCCTTTTCAGATTTTTTAACCGTTTCTTCCTTTTCCGTCGTACCCTTCTTTGCTTTTTTCATATCTTCTTTTTTCTCTTCTTCCGGCTGCGGCTCTTTCTCTTTGGCTGAAACACTTTCTTCATCCCCAATCCCGCCAAAAGAAATCGTTTTAACTGAAGAAAAACCAGAGAGTTCCAGATCTGCCAGCGTTTTCTGCAACCGCCCCTTCAGAGTCTCTTCAACCCAGCATGAGAGAATTATTTCATCAACATACGCGGCAAGTGGATTTATACTTTTATCATCAGCATAAAGCGTAGAACAATATATAATGACGTCACTTCTTTCACGCAGGAAATGATTTACTCTGTCAAATTCCTTCTTGGCGAAGGGCACCGTTCGGGAAACGGGGAATGACCCGGGACCTATAATGTTAACACCTTCAATACTAATTGGGTTAGCTACAGATTTTAATGAACTACCGTATAAAAGGAGATCAAGAAATCCATATCCTTCAACATTTTCAACTAACCCGCTTAGGCCCGGATCAAGAAAATCACAATCCACTATAAGGACTTTTTTGCCTCTTTTTGAAAACAAATGAGCAATTTGAAGAACCGAAAAATCTCTTAAAATTCTCTCTTGCGTTATTGAAAAAAGGAATAATGATACCCCGCCTTTTTCCCCGATTTTATCCTCCAGCTTACTCACTATACTTTCGAAAAGGTCAAGAGAACGGGCAGAAGAATAATCTCCTTCTTCCATAAACTTGAGCACACTTTCTTTACTCATTGAAATTGAGTAAATTCCTTTATCATTACCAGCGTTGCGATTTCCTGATTCGTCTCTAAACCCACTATCCGCCATTACAATCACTCCCTCTTGGCAATATTCCCGAGCCCCTTTACAATTGCTTCCTGAAGTAAATTTTCCTCATCATCGCTAACAGTTCTTAGATCTATAAATACTGAATCCCCTTTCACTCTTACAAGCACCGCAGGATCCTGATTCCGGAGCATATTCAAAAACCGCTCAGGTGCCATTTCTGTAAGAGTAATTTTAACTAGCTCGCTGCGCAAGGAATTATTGGGGAAGGTTCCCCCCCCTACAGAGGATTCTCCTTTAATTGTATTTATTGTTGCTTTCCCGGCAAGTTTTTCTTTTAGTGATTTTGAAAAATTGCCGGTTCTCTTTTTTATTTTATCCGCCTTTACCGCGACCATTTCCAATACCGGGATACTTTCCATCTCTCCAGCCCAATAATGAAAAAGCACCTTTTCAAGCCCCGCTAGTGTTAATTTGTCAATTCGAAGCGCCCTGGAAAGATGATTGTTTCTCATCCTCTCAATCAAATCCGAAGAACCAAGCAATATTCCACCCTGCGGAGCACCAAACATTTTATCAGCGCTGAAGGAAACCAGGTCAACACCTGAACCGATTATTTCAGTGATTGATTCCTCCCCGCTTATTCCATCCGTACCAAAAGAGAATAATAATCCGCCTCCCTGATCATACATAACCGGAATACCATTTTCCCTTCCAAGTTCAACCAATTCCCTTAATGGCACCTCATTAGTGTACCCCGTAATATTATAATTACTCTTATGGACCTTTAATAAAAGGTCGGCTCCATCTTTGACGGCTTCTTGATAATCTCTTATGTGGGTTCTGTTTGTAGTTCCTACTTCAATTACTTTCCGGGCGGATTTTGAAAGAATGTCCGGGAGTCTGAAACTTCCCCCGATCTCAACGAGTTCCCCGCGTGATACGGCTACTGTGCCATTTGCCGCCAGCGTGTTTACAGCAAGAAAAACCGCGGCGGCGTTATTGTTGACAATATGAGCATCCTGCGCGCCGGTGAGAAGGGAAAGAAGTCTTGCCGCACGGCCTTCCCTCTTGATTCTCTGTCCCGTTTCAAGATCAATTTCAAGATCAATATATCCGGAAGCCGCCTTCGCGATCTCAGCCTGTACCTGCTTCCCCAACACAGCCCTTCCAAGATTCGTATAAAGAACCACTCCAGTGGCATTTATCACTTTCCTGGAAACACTCCCAGTTAATTTTTCAATTTTTCCCGCGACATCCATTACAATGGCTCTTGCAATATCTTCTTTTTTTCCTGAAACACTCTCGTCACCCTCAATAAGAGCGCAACGATAATCATCTATTGCCTCACGTACAAGGCGCGTAATCCCTTTCCTCGAGGATGGTGTTATCAACACACTCAAACGAGCATCGGTAAGAACCTTTTCAACAGAGGGCAGCTTCTTCAACAGTAATTGCAAATTCATATTTTCTCACAGATGTAAGTAAAGTCAATCTTTTCCATTTTCTACCACATATTGTGGGTATAGTCAACAAATTTCACAATATATTGATTTCAGCGGGTTGTTCAACCTATTGTTGCTCGGCCATCCTTCTCTTTTTAGGGTTAAAGCTTCTATCCTATTGTTAATTTATCAATAGCAAGAAATGGCAAATATAAAAGCGACCTCATCGGAAATCGATGGCTAAAATCATCAATAACCCTTAAACAACGGGAGGTAAAATGAAGTATAGGTGAATTGCCGTAAAGTTGCGAGGTCAAATTTTAAATTTTCAGATATTTTTATCCTCGGGTTTTAAAGATATTTATCGAACAGCGGCTATACGGGATACAAGCTTGACGTGATGTCATACTCAGCTCGATCAGTTGATTAGGCCTGGAGCAGAGAGTCAACTCAGGATTGCAATTTCCAATCTTCTATTGTATCATGAATCTGTACCTGAGATTTGTCTACAACACAAAAACAATACACCATAAGGACAGTTCCGCAAAGCCGATAAGTTAATAAAAGGAGCAATTAATGAAAAAGGGATTCTTTATTCTTTTTGAGAAAGCATTTACGCATCGCTGTCAAAGAGTTATGCTGTATGCAATTCTTGCTATAACAACTTTGCTTTTATCTGCCGGCTGTACCTCGAAACATTCAAAATATAAAAACCTCTATTCCTCTTTATTCGATGAAAACCCTGTAGTTGAGCAAAATGTTCTTAAGGGCAGGATAATAGTTATTGATCCGGGGCACGGTGGAAGTTTTAAAGGCGCCCTTGGAATCGAGCGCCTCTCGGAAGCAGAAGTTAACCTCGGAGTAGCACTTTACCTCTGGGGTATGCTTGAAGAAGCGGGGGCTTCAGTCCACCTTACAAGAACATCCGACCGTGATTTTCTGACAGATGATTCTCAAGAACTCCAAAGTGACCTCAAAACACGTATCGAAAAAGCCAATTCTTTCAACCCGGAAGTATTTATATCAATTCACCATAATTCAACATTACCGCTTAACCGGGACAAAAACAGGATTGAAGTCTTTTATGACAGCAAAGATCCCCAAGCATCTCTTGAACTGGCTCAACTGGTGCGGCTTCACCTCGCGAGAAACCTGGGGATAGAGGACTCGGAAATAAAACCAGGAAACTATTATGTCCTGAGAAATTCAACAGGGCACGCGTCGATTCTGGGAGAAGCAAGCTATATTTCAAATCCCGCGGTCGAGGATAAATTAAAACTCTCTTCCAAACAGAAACTCGAAGCTGAAAGTTATTTTATCGCTTTAAAAGATTATTTTTCAAGGGGTGTACCCGCATTAGAATTAATTTCTCCCCAGGCTGATACCCTATTCAGTCCTGAAAAAATAGTTTACAAAATCAAGAGAGGGAACAATATTCCCGTGGACCCGGCATCAGCAAAAATATACTTTGACGGGAAAGTAAAAATCCCCGTTTTCGAAAAAAGCGCTGGAACACTTCACTTTGGTATTGGTTCTGATAGCCGGAATAGTTTGCACACCATCCAGGCAAGCATAAAGAGTGTGAAGGGAGTTACCGCCACGAGCGGGGTTCACAGTTTTGTTTTAAACAGACCTCCGAAATATTTTCTACCACTCCCCCCCAGGTACAAATCAAAAGAGAGTCAGACTCTTTCTATTAAAATATTTGATGAATATGGAAATTCCGTAATCGACGGCGCTCCGGTTTCAATTTCTCCTTTATCTCACGGGAAAAAATATTCCGGCAAATGTAATAATGGAATATTCTCTTTTTGCGTAGATAAATCACTTTTGCCGGGAAGCTTCTCTATTATAATTTCCGGGGAAAGTGACACTTTATACTTCCCCAAGTCACCTCCAACGGAAACTGATATTATAAAAGTTGTTAATACCGTAGATGAAAGAGCAATTCCTTTCCCTGTAATTCTTTCCGGGACCGGGCTTCAATCTTTTCACGGCGACGAAAACGGAATTGTACATCTTCCAGATTCACTTTTCAACAAACAGCTTACTGTATTTGCCGGAGGTTTTAAACCGGCCCCAGCTATCATAAATATTGTCTCAGAAGATAAGCGGGCAGCAATTATCAAGC
>JAUXHZ010000225.1 GCA_030621255.1 Candidatus Latescibacterota bacterium | reverse complement strand
CCTCGGGGATTAAGACTACCCACGAGACAAAAAAAAATCAACAAGAATATGAATTGCTGATAAAATTATGGCTAGAATCACTGGAATAACTGTTATTCACTGGAGTTGACTTGAAATATGAATGGTATCCCTCTGTTATGATTGTGATGCTAATAATGTTTTTTGAAAAAGGATACAATTTTATCGGTAGGTCCCTGTTCTCTATTATCAGGATGATTTAATTTATCGATATATTTTTTTGCTAATTTGTTTTCGGGATTCCATTTTAACGCGCTTTTAAAATGAGTAACAGCTTGTTTCTTCAACCCGGCGCGAAAATATACAAGTCCCAGATTTGCTCTGAAATTAGGGTCATAGAATTCCATCTGGACAGCTTTTTTACATTCATCGCGGGCTTCGTGGAGGTTGGAATTTGCCATCGCCAAACTGAATCCATACCAGCTATGGTATGCAGCAACTGAAGAATCGTTTTTGACCGCAGATTTCAGTAATATTATAGCTTGCTCAAACATTCCTCCTCTTATCGCATGTTTTGCCTGTTTAAAGGCAAGAGCGGCAGTTTGTTTGTTCTTTCCCCTTAACACCGAGGCGGATGTTACCGCAACTTTTCCACTCTTTAACGATTCATCATATTCGCGCCGTTTTTCACTGCTGGCTAATATCGAATAGGCTTCATTTACCTCCTTGAATTTTTCCCGGTTGCCTGGAATGTCTCCTGTTACGTCCGGATGAAGCACTTTGGCAAGTGAAAAATATTTCTTTTGAATTTCTGCGTGGGAACTCGTTGGAGAAAGCTCTAATATTGAATAATAATCTTTTGTCACAATTCAGCCTTATTGTAAAACAGTAGGTAATTCATTTTTTAAATTAAGAGCTAATTCATTTTCCGGATCAATTTTAAGGACCTTATCGATGTGACTCGAACTTTCCGAGAATGATCCTTTCTCATAATATGTAAGTGCTATGTTAAGATGGGCTTTTAGATATTCCGGATTAATTTTCAGAGCTGTATTAAATTCCAGTATACCATCATCTTTTGAGCCAATGTTTACATAAGCGATTCCAAGCATGTTGTGTAAATCCGCGAAATCGGGAGTCAACGACAAGGTTTTCTTAAGTTCGGTTATCGCGGAATCATAATCACCCCGTTGTATATACTCCAACGCGATCTGTTTGCTGACCTGGGCGGAAGAGGGCCTTTCACGTAATACGTCATCGAATTGACGTAAAATATCTTCCCTATCTAATCCATTCTTTATGTCACGTGTCAGGGTATTAACCTTTTCAACATAGAATCCGGGGGCACAAGAAAGGCTCTTTTGAAGTTCTTCAATACATTTAGGAGGTTCATTATCCAGTAGATATACCAACTTAGCGAGAAGTATTCTCGCGCTGAAATAGTTTGGATTAATTGAAAGCGCCCTCCGTATATTATCCTGCGATTCCTCCAGTCGGCCGAGTTTTTCATTCAACTCCGCCGCCATATAATAAACATCTGAATACTCGGGTTCAATTTCGATTGCCTTCTGGAGAAATTCATATGCCTCTTGCAACTTGCCACTTTTTCTAAGCAATTTCGCGTTTTCAATATACGCTTCACTCATATACATTCTGAGCAATTCATGCTTTTCATCATTTCCTGAAAAGTGATCGTTTTTTGAAACATATATTTCAAATTGATGACAGGCCTTCGCATAATCCCCGCCGCTTAAATAATCTATAGCCTTTCTCAAACAACTCTTAGGAAAAATTTCTAAAAATCTCTGGATAAATGTCATATGTAATACCTTTCTTGCCGAACAGGTGTTTTCGTATTATGGAGTTGTAGCAATAGCTACGCCAAAAAGGTGTCTCAATCCTTATTTTCCCCCGTTTGCGGAAGGTATTTCATTATAGGTATTCTTTTTTCTACTTCACAATAATTTGCGGAAGAATATGTAGGTTTGATAATAGCGAGAATTTTGACTTTATCTCTATCAATATGATCCACTTCCTTCAATTTACCCTCAATAATCTTGTCATGGACACCGGGGGGAAACAGATAATCCTCGAAGAGAGTATACCTTTCATCCCCTGTGCAAGTTTCAATGTAAATGGAAACCATAGAATATTCAGTCAGAAGGAAAAAAAGGCTGAGTGAAAATTTGCCACTCCCTTTATCAAAGGTCATTTTTCTTGCCTTTAAGCGCATCAAATCGGTTCCTACCCAGAAATACTGGCAACCTGACCTTTCAGATACGAATATTTGCCCGAACCGCTTATAAATAGCGATACCTCTAGGCTGGTCAAAAGAAATATCCTCTTTACTCTTTCCGCCAATAGCTACTATATACCTGAGGTTACGATCGAATTTATGAATTTTATTTTGTTGCGTGTCTGTAACATAAATATTGCCGTAATAATCAATATCAAGATGACTGAACCCGCCCGCGCCCTCCTCTGATTCATACCTGAAGATTTTCGGTTCACCCTCTGCTGGAATCTTCCAGAGCCGTTGTCCAAAACTATCAACAACAGCCATAAAATAATCTTTGTAATAGAGCCACTCATCTGTTTCTGAAGCAATCGAGATTGCTGTAGGATTTACAAGTTCCGGCTCGGTGCTGAAATTACTTTGGCCTTCTTTTACTCCATCATTTACTTTAAAAACAGCAATTCTGTCATTACCGCTGTCTGTCACGTATAGGCAATCTCCATCGAGCGAAACACCGGACGGAGTATCAAAGGGAATATTCTTGTATTCGAAAATTATATTTATCGGTTTGAGACTGTTATCTACTAATTTGTAGCACACGATTCTGTTGTTTCCACTGTCGGCAACGAACAACTTCCCATACTTGTTACCGGTTAAATCAATCGGGTTTCTCAATCCCGCTACTTCTTTTCCGGATCCATCCGATATTTTTAAAGAGAGCAAACCGCTATTATAGAGTATATGTCCAGTCCCGGCGTTTAACCCGAAGACAGTCAGCTCATCATCGTCATAATCAGCAGTGGAATCATCTTTTGAGATTAATTTTGTACAAAAGAGACCCTGTGGATTTTCAAACTCCTCTTTGAAAGCGGAAAAAATATTAAGATGCGTCTGAGTAACTTTATGAAGCCCAAAACAGTGGTGCCAGGGGGGATAAACCAGCGTTGTTCCACCGGCAGCATTAGTACTCCCGGATAAACAAAAGAGCATGCAGAATACA
>JAUXHZ010000330.1 GCA_030621255.1 Candidatus Latescibacterota bacterium | reverse complement strand
GGCAAGTTCTGTTGTAAGCGTGTAATTTCATATGAGGTATCCTGTAAAAGAAGAAACAAAACTCCGATCTTCGATCTGCTTGCAAGAGGATCAAAAGAGAATCGTGCAGCAAAAATAATCCTGGGCCATGGTTTATAATAACATGGTTTGCCGGGAGTAAAAAGAGAAGTAACAGAAATTAATCTATTGACAGCGGCTTGAAGTAATGTTTAAAAGGGAAACAAATCGAGGAAGGAGTTAAAAGATTTTGACATTAGAGAAGAAAAGTGCCGCCCGTTTGTTCACCGGGCATTTCGGAATAGAATTTATTGAGCCTGAGCTTGATATGCTTAAAGCTATTATTTCAGAATATTCAAAGATTCCGTATGAGAATCTGACAAAAATTATCAGTAAATTTTCCAGTGATGATTTCAAGGACAGGATGCGGGGCCCTGAAAAACTTATGGAGGGTTATATAAACAATAATACCGGCGGAACATGTTTCTCCCTGGCCTTTTGTCTCGGGTCGATACTTTCTGATGCCGGGTTTAGTTGTTATCCGGCTATGGCCGATATGAAGAAGAAGAACATACATTGTGTCCTGATTGTTAGTATAGATAATAAAAGGTATGTTGTTGATCCCGGATATCTCCTGGGAGAACCGGTTGAACTCGCCGACTCGGTTGTCACACTTTCCACACCATTCGGTTTTGTGGAATTAAGGCCCAGAGGAAAAATCACTTATGATCTTTACACCGTTGCCGGCCCGGAGCGAAAATGGAGATACAGGCTAAAAACTGTTCCAGTTTCGCAAGGGCGCTTCATCGAATACTGGAAGGATTCTTTTTCTCAGCCGATGATGAATTCGCTCCAGCTCACGAGGCTTTCGGGGAAGGGGCATCTGTATATCAGGGATAATCATCTCAGGCTTAGAAGGGATGACAAAAAGGTGAATGAAAATATAAGGAAGAATATGGAAAATCGTATTGAATCTGAATTTGGTATACCGGGGGAAATTACGGCCCAGGCGCGCGGGTTTATTGAAAGGATGAAAGAGTCATGGCGACCGAAGAATCTTTAGAGGATAGGCGGGATGTGCCTGTAAAATTCTTCGCGGCCGTACTGTTCAGCAGGGGGTTTGATCTTGAGGGGTGTTTGTACAGTGAACTTGAAGAGAAGTTTGGAGAAATTGATTTCTCAGGAGAAGACCATCCCTTTGATTTAACCGGTTATTATAATGATGAAATGGGGAGCGGTATTAAGAGGAGGATTGTTTCTTTCGCGGGGCTTGGTCCGGCAGAAGATCTTCCGGCGAAAAAAAGCCTTTCCTCAACAATAGAAAAAAGATTTGCCGACAAGCGCGGCAGGCGTGTTAATATTGATCCCGGATATATTGACTACTTCAAGGTGGTTCTTGCTTCCTTCAAGGAAGCCCCCCAAAAGATATATCTCTGTAAAGGAATCTTTGCCGATATGGTGCTTCTTTTCCAGGATGGAGATTTTATATCTCTCCCGTGGACTTTCCCCGATATAAAATCGGGGTTGTATATGGGTGATTTCGCAACGATGCGTGAGAAATATAAAGGAGACCGCAGAAAAATCCAAAAGTGAAATGCCGAAAAACTTTTTGAACTTCACACATTTCGAAAAATTACAGATTGATATGGGATAATTTCTTGCATATTCCGGAAAAAATTAGTAAACTCAATCTCTGTTTTGAATTGATAATATTTTATAAAAACGGTTTAGCGTTAATTGCTGACAGCCGGGGTGAAGATGGGAACTTTAGCATTAGGCATTGATATCGGTACTGTAAGTGTAAAATGGGTGCTTGCGGGATCGAAAGAACAGGTAAAGAAGCTTGCCGCTTTACGGAATAATGGAATAGAAAAAATCAGCGAAATTCCCGGAAAATCCGACATAGCATTTGCTATTTCAAAATACCGCAGAGTTCAGGGAGAGCCCCTTGCCGCTGTTAAGGAAACAATAAGAGAAGTTTCCGCTTATGTCGAATGGGAGAATCTCGGCAGCATT